>CANGVZ010000028.1 GCA_947457285.1 Flavobacteriales bacterium
CTGTAGATAGAAATCAAGGGACAAAATTAAGGCGAAGTCATGCTTCGCCTTAAAAAATTATACTGTCGGTTGAATTTCAGGGGATCTGTCGGCCCACTCTCTTTCTCCCAAGACTTCTACTAGGTCGTCTTTAAAGATCACTTCTTTATCCAGAAGTTTCTTTGCGAGACTATCCAGTTTCTCCTTGTTTTTAGTCAAAAGATCCTTCGCTTTCTCGTAAGCCTTCTCGATAATCTTGCTCACTTCTTCATCGATTACACGGGCTGTTTCTTCGCTATATGGTTTAGTAAATTGGTTTTCACCGCGACTATCGTAGTAACTTCTATTACCAATCTTCTTATTGAGACCATATACAGAAACCATGGCGTAAGCTTGCTTGGTAACTTTCTCGAGGTCGCTGAGAGCGCCTGTAGAAATTTTACCAAATGCTACCTCTTCGGCTGCACGGCCGCCGAGAGCAGCGCACATTTCGTCGAGGATTTGTTCTGTGGTTGTAATCTGTCTTTCTTCTGGCAAGTACCAGGCTGCGCCCAATGAGCGGCCGCGTGGCACGATGGTAACTTTCACCAATGGAGAAGCGTGTTGCAACAACCAGCTCACAATCGCGTGTCCACTCTCGTGATAAGCAATCGTCGCCTTCTCTTCTACTGTGATGATTTTATTCTTTTTCTCCAAACCCCCGATGATACGATCAACCGCATCGAGGAAGTCTTCACGACCAACGGTGGTGCGGTTTTTACGAGCGGCGATCAATGCAGCCTCGTTACAAATATTTGCGATATCTGCACCGCTGAATCCTGGAGTTTGTCTCGCCAAGAAGTCAACATCCACAGAATCATCTTTCTTCACATTTTTCAAGTGAACATTGAAGATAGCCACACGCTCGTTGAGATCTGGCATATCTACATAAATCTGACGATCGAAACGACCTGCGCGTAAAAGTGCTTGGTCCAGAATGTCAGCGCGGTTTGTTGCTGCGAGAATGATGATGCCGGAGTTTGTTCCAAATCCATCCATCTCAGTGAGAAGCTGATTCAGAGTATTTTCGCGCTCGTCATTTGAACCGAAGTTCACTGATTTGCTGCGCGCTCTACCAATCGCGTCGATCTCGTCAATGAAAATGATCGCAGGGGCCTTCTCTTTGGCTTGGCGGAAGAGGTCGCGCACGCGGCTCGCACCTACACCAACAAACATTTCCACGAAATCAGAACCGCTCAAGCTGAAAAACGGCACCTGAGCTTCACCTGCTACAGCTTTGGCCAACATTGTTTTACCTGTACCGGGAGGGCCAACAAGCAAAGCTCCTTTCGGAATCTTCGCTCCCAATTCTGTGTATTTTTTTGGATGCTTCAGGAAGTCTACAATTTCTTGTACTTCTTCTTTTGCACCTTGCAAACCAGCTACATCATTGAAAGTAATCTGAGTTCCTTTACCTTTTTCAAAAAGCGTTGCTTTCGATTTTCCAATATTAAAGATTTGACCACCTGGTCCACCGCCGCCGCCTACACGACGCATAATGAATACCCAAGCACCAATCATTATAGCAATCGCAATAATCCAATAGAAGAGACTTTGTGCAGCTTCGTTTGGAGGAAGATAGTTGACGCGGAATCCTTTTTCTTCACCAAGCTTATTGATTTCCTTGATAAAATCTTCTCCTGGAGGAATGTTAAACCAAAGGTCACTGCTCTTAGAGAATGTTTGAAAACCTTGCTTTGGAAGCTCATTTTTGAGCGAGTCGCGGCCAGCATCATTCAGATAGATTACTGCCTTTACTCCATCGTATTCAAGTTTGTCAATGAAGCCTTTAGAGGCAATATTTTTAAACTTGTAGTAATCGGTAGGACGACCGTCGCTACCACTATTGAAAAGCAACATACCGATAAGGATGGTTGCAATCAATGCGTAAATCCAATAAAAATTCATTCCTTTTTTAGGGTCTGGGACTCCAGAACCTGGATTTCTCCTCTGTTGTTCGTCTGCCATATTTTGCTTTCTATAATCTTTATGCTCTGTCTTCTATGCGTTTAAAGGCTGCATCCGCCCATAATTCTTCGAGAGCGTAATAGTCTCTCATTCGGTCATTAAATATATGCACAATAATATCAAAGTAATCCATTAAAATCCATTGTGCATTGCGTTCGCCCTCCACGTGAGAGGCCCGATAGCCCAAACTCTTAAGCGTTTCTTTTTCGATTGATCTCGAAATTGCCTCCACCTGTGTGGTACTAGTTCCGTGACATATAACGAAGTAGTCTGACATTGCATTTTCAACATGCCTCAAATCCATCACCACAATATCATGCGCCTTCACTTCTTGCATACCATTGATAATTTCATCTAATAGTATTTCTGTGTCGTCTTTTTTTAAAATCTTTTTCGCCATTAATTTTTTTTCACTGTCAGGACAAAAGTAAGCAGGTTATTGCAATCTTGCGTCCAATGATTTTTCGTGACCGAGCACATATTCATTTGGACAGCGTTGATTCGACGAACAACTATGCTGCCAATCTCCTGAGGCTGTCACCACCGCCTGATGGTACTGTCATTACGACACTCGACCAAACGAGCGGAAAAGGACAGCGTGGATCAGTTTGGCTATCATCCAAAGGTGAAAACCTCTTATCTAGCTTTATTGTTTATCCTAAATCGTGCAATCATGAAAACTCTTTCATTCTCTCACAGTTGACTGCCCTGGCGGTAGTGGATACTATTGAGAACTATGTGACGAGGGATGTAAAAATTAAATGGCCCAATGACATTTTAGTAGATAGAAAGAAAATTTGCGGCATTCTCATCGAATTGAACTGGTCTGTGACAAAAGTGCAGAGCGCGATCATCGGAATTGGTATTAATGTGAATCAAACGCAATTCGAGCTTCCCAATGCAAGCTCACTTAAAAATCTATCGGGTCATGTGATATCACCAACAGAATTGCGCACGGTGCTTATTCATTCATTTGACAAACGCTACCAACAATTTGCCGAAGGCGGAAGTGCCGAAATTCGCCGTGAATATCTCAACAATCTCATCGGCGTCACCGAATGGGAGCAATATATGCGCGATGAAGAACGTATCAATGCACGTATACTATCTATAGACCCCAGCGGAATCGCCCACTTGGAGCGGGAAAACGGTGAATTATTCAAGGCCGACGTCAAGGATTTGACCTTTATTTACTGATTCAAATCAAAAAAATATAAAAATATTATGCATGCATAAATATTTTTACTAGTTTAGTGGCGAGATAAAACGAATGCCATTGAAACCCGAAGAAACCATAGATTTTCATATTCGCTGGGCTTGGGCCAAGATTTCCAAATCTTATAATATAGAAGCGCAGAAATCTGGCGGCAGCATGGCCATTGGTTATGTATTGCTCAACATTGATAAAGAAGGAACACCCAGCACGAAGCTAGGTCCTAAAATGGGAATGGAACCAACCTCACTGACACGACTTCTTAAGTCGATGGAGGAAATGGATCTGATCAGCCGAGAAGTTGACAAAAACGATAAGCGCGTGGTGCGAGTACATCTCACACAAAAGGGCAAAAAAATGCGCTCGAAATCAAAAGAAGTCGTCATCAAATTCAATGAACATATAAGAGACAACATTGACGCTAAAAAACTTCAAACCTTTTTTGAAGTGATTGGCGAAATCAATGGCTTGCTTGAAAAAAACAACATATTCGACTCTAACAAAGAACATGAGCATGAAAAGAATCATTCGTAATGTAGCAGTGATCGGATCAGGAGTAATGGGCTCGCGCATAGCTTGCCATTTCGCCAACATTGGAGTGAAAGTACTCCTCTTGGACATTGCACCCAACAAACTGACGGAAGCCGAAGAGGCCAAAGGATTAACGCTGGAGCATCCTGCTGTTAAAAATCGCATCGTCAATGATGCATTACAAACAGCTATTAAATCAAACCCAGCCCCACTCTACTCCGCAAAATTTGCATCTCGCATCTCAACTGGAAATCTAACGGATGATATTTCAAAAATCAAAGACGCCGACTGGATTATTGAAGTAGTAACAGAGCGTCTAGACATCAAACAAAAAGTTTTTGAAAGCGTTGAAAAGTACCGCAAAGCAGGAACCATTGTAACTACCAATACTTCTGGTATTCCAATCAAATTATTGATTGAAGGTCGCTCAGAAGATTTTGTAAAAAACTTCTGTGGCACCCACTTTTTCAACCCACCACGATACCTCAAACTTCTTGAAATCATTCCTTCCGAAAAGACCGATCCTGCATTGGTGTCATTCCTTTCAGATTATGGACAGAGATTTTTAGGAAAAATCGTTGTGCCCTGTAAAGACACGCCTGCCTTTATCGCAAACAGAATTGGCGTTTATAGCATTCAAGCTCTTTTCCATTTGGTAAAAGAAATGGGATTACGTGTAGAAGAAGTCGATAAACTCACTGGACCTGTTCTCGGCCGTCCCAAGAGTGCGACGTTCCGCACCTGCGATGTCGTTGGTTTGGATACGTTGGTACACGTCGCTAATGGCGTAAAAGCCAATTGTCCGAATGACGAAGCGAATGCAGCATTTGCTATTCCTGACTTCGTTCAAAAAATGGTCGACAACGGCCAGCTTGGTGACAAGACAAAAGGCGGTTTTTATAAAAAAATAAAAGACGAAAAAGGCGGAAGTAAAATACTTGCGCTTAACCTCGCCACAGGTGAATATGAAGATCAACAAAAAGTAAAGTTTGGAACACTGGAGGCTGCAAAGCTTGTAGAAGACCTCGGTGCTCGAATTCCAGTACTTTATAATGGTAAAGACAAAGCGGGAGAATTTTTCAAAAAGAGTTTCCTCGGATTATTTGCTTACGTGTCGCATCGCATTCCTGAAATCAGCGACAGCATCTACAGCATTGATGCGGCGATGAAAGCAGGCTTTGGCTGGGCGATGGGACCATTTGAATACTGGGAAAAAATTGGTGTTAAAAAAGTAATTGCCGACGCAAAAGAAGCAGGAGTTACAATAGCGCCTTGGGTTGAAAAAATGATAGCATCTGGAAATGAAAGTTTCTACGAATTGCGTGATGGTAAGCAATATTGTTATGACATCATTAAAGGTGAAAAGCTAGTTGTAGAAGTAAGCGACCGAATGATCGTTCTGTCGAATTTTTCAGACGACTCAATTGTTTGGCGAAATAAAAACGTCATCGTTCGTCACATTGGAGATGGTATTCTCACTTGCTCTTGGAACACCAAAATGAATACCATCGGAAGTGAAGTCATTCAAGGGCTTCACAAGGCAATGGACATTGCGGAAGCCGGATACAAAGGTTTGGTATTATATAATGATTCTGAAAACTTCAGCGCTGGTGCGAACGTGGGATTGATTTTCATGCTCGCCGCAGATATGGACTATGAAGAATTGGATGTTGCGGTACGCGCATTCCAAACAACTACAATGCGTTTGAGAACATGCAGCATTCCAGTGATTGCCGCGCCGCATGCGCTTGCACTTGGTGGAGGTTGCGAGATTTCGATGCATTGTGATAAAGTAGTAGCTCATGCTGAGCTCTATATGGGACTTGTTGAATTTGGAGTTGGCCTAATCCCTGGAGGTGGCGGTACGAAAGAATTCGCATTGCGTTGTTCTGATGAATTGAAGGAAGGCGATATGCGCGTGAATACATTCAGAAGAAGATTCCTTACTGTAGGACAAGCGAAGGTTTCAACCTCAGCACAAGAAGCATTTGAACTAGGATATCTCAGAGAAGGTGTGGATGAAATCGTTGTGAGCCGTGAATTGCAGCTCGCCCGTGCAAAAGAAGCAGCGCTCGAGCTTTATGAGAAAGGCTACGTTGCACCCCAACCTCGCAAAGACATTATGGTACTTGGACAAGAAGGTTTGGGTATTGTTTACGTCGGCGCCAACAGCATGTATAGTGGCAACTACATTTCGGAGCATGATCAATACATCTCCGAAAAGCTTGGATTTGCAATGGCCGGCGGTGATCTATCGCAGCCACAGCAAGTGAGCGAGCAATACCTCTTGGATTTGGAAAGAAAAGCCTTCCTTGAGTTGTGCACCAAGAAAAAAACCTTGGAGCGCATGCAGAGCTTATTGACAACAGGTAAAATTTTAAGAAACTGATTTATCCCGAATAATCATATGAACGCATATATCATAGGCGGATACCGCACAGCAGTAGGAAAAGCTCCAAGAGGTTTTTACAAGTTCATTCGTCCTGATGAATTGGGAGCCAAAGTCATTCAGCGATTGGTAGCTGACTTTCCACAATTGGATAAGAATAGAATTGATGATGTCATCGTTGGAAATGCCACCCCAGAAGCCGAACAAGGCCTCAACGTTGGAAGAATGATTTCATTGATGGGTTTGGATACAGTAAAAGTTCCAGGCATGACGGTAAATAGATATTGTTCAAGCGGACTTGAAACCATTGCAATTGCAGCATCTAAAATACATGCTGGAATCAGTGACTGCATCATAGCAGGCGGAGTAGAAACCATGTCCCCTATTCCCTTTGGTGGATGGCGCATTGTACCGCATCCAAAAGTGGCGCAAGAACATCCAGATTGGTATTGGAACATGGGACTTACCGCGGAAGCCGTGGCGAGAGAATTTAAAGTAGCAAGAGAAGATCAAGACGCTTTCGCCTTTGAATCTCACAAGAGAGCAGTGGCCGCTATTGAATCTGGTAAATTCAAAGATGAAATTGTACCAGTAGAGGTCACTGAAATTTTTCTTGATAAAAATGAAAAACGTCAGGAAAGAAAATATACCGTGGATACCGATGAAGGTCCACGCAAAGACACCAATCTCGAAGCGCTTGCGCGACTCAAGCCAGTGTTTGACGCGAAGGGCAGTGTCACTGCCGGTAACAGCTCTCAAACATCTGACGGTGCAGCCTTCGTAATGATTGTTTCTGAGCGTATGCTCAAAGAACTAAACGTACAACCAATTGCAAGACTTGTGAGCTATCACGTTTCAGGACTAGAGCCACGTATCATGGGCGTCGGACCGATACACGCGATTCCTGGAGCACTCGAGCGTGCAGGACTAAAGCAAAAGGATATCCAATTGTTTGAGCTGAATGAGGCTTTTGCTTCACAAAGTTTAGCCATTGTAAGGGAACTTGGATTGGATCCTTCCGTAGTAAATGTAAACGGCGGCGCCATTGCCCTTGGTCACCCTCTCGGATGTACTGGAGCAAAGCTCACTGTTCAAATGATGAATGAGTTGAAAAGAAGAAATCAGAAATATGGCGTCGTAACGATGTGCGTAGGCACAGGACAAGGAGCGGCGGGAGTATTTGAAATGTTGTAAACTATAAAAAAACAATAGCCATGGCAGAAGTAACTAACAAGCCTATTACAGGAGGTGAGTTTTTAGTACGCTCTACACAAGCGTCAGACATCTTCATTCCAGAAGAGTGGACAGAAGAGCAAATCATGATGAAAAAAATGTGTGAGGATTTTGTCAATCAAGACATCGTCCCCAACCTCGACGCCATCGATCATCAGGAAGAAGGATTGATGGAAAAATTGATTGATAAAGCTGGTGAATTGGGAATGCTCGGTATTTCGGTACCCGAAGAACTTGGCGGAATGGGAATGGATTTCAAAACATCCATGCTCTGCACTGAAGCACTCGGACAGGCACATAGTTTCTCTGTTGCCTACGGTGCGCACACAGGTATCGGCACTTTGCCAATTCTGTATTATGGCAATGAAGAACAAAAAAAGAAATTCATCCCGAAGCTCGCTACTGGCGAGTGGAAAGGCTGTTATTGCTTGACCGAACCTGCCAGTGGAAGTGATGCTAATAGCGGAAAGACGAAAGCTGTTCTCTCTGAAGATGGCAAGCACTACATTCTTAACGGACAGAAAATGTGGATCACCAATGGTGGTTTCGCACACGTTCTAACTGTATTTGCTAAAATCGATAACGACGAAAATCTATCTGCATTCATTCTCACCAGAGACATGGAAGGCATTACCTTCAATGCAGAAGAAAAGAAAATGGGTATCAAAGGAAGTAGTACCCGTCAGATATTTTTCAATAATGTAAAAGTTCCAGTTGAAAATCTCTTGAGCGAGCGTGGCAATGGATTCAAGATCGCTGTAAACATCTTGAATATTGGCCGCATCAAACTCGCTGGAGGTGTTCTTGGTGGTGCAAAAGGTGTTGTTACCGATAGCGTGCGTTACGCAAATGAGCGCGAACAATTCGGAAGACCGATTTCAAAATATGGCGCCATTCGTTTCAAATTAGCTGAGCAAGCAATTCGTTGCTACTCTCTGGAAAGTGCATTATATCGTGCGACACAAAACATTGACGATGCTATCAATGCATTGATTGAAGGCGGCATGGACAAGGGACAAGCCGTTTTGAAAGGTATCGCGTCATTCGCACCAGAATGCGCTGTACTAAAAGTTCTTGGTTCAGAAGTGCTCGACTACTGTGTTGATGAAGGTGTTCAAATCTATGGCGGTATGGGCTATAGCGCCGAAACACGTATGGAGCGCAGCTATCGCGACTCTCGTATCAATCGTATTTTCGAAGGAACAAACGAAATTAATCGTTTGCTCACCGTGGATATGATTCTCAAAAAAGCAATGAAAGGAGAGCTCGACCTGATGGGACCCGCAATGGCTGTAGCAGGTGAGTTAATGTCTATTCCTGATTTTGGTGATGCACCAGCAAATGTATTTGAAGAGCAACATGCGAATATCAAGAAGTTCAAAAAAGCACTTCTACTCGTAGCAGGTGCAGCGGTTCAAAAGCTTGCCATGCAGCTTCAGAAAGAACAAGAGATCTTGATGAACATTGCAGACATTGCTATTCAAGTCTATGCAGCAGAATCAGTGCTATTGAGAACAGAAAAATTGGCAGGCATCAAAGGAGAAGCCGCAGTGGATCTACAAATAGAAATGATGCGTTCATTCATCTATTCAGCAGCAGAAAAAATAAATCTTGCTGGTAAAGAAGCACTGATTTCCTTCGCTGAAGGTGACGAACTCAAAATGATGTTGATGGGATTGAAGCGTTTTACGAAAGTAGAACCATTTAATATCAAAGAATCTCGCAGAAAGATTTCAGAGAAAATGATAGCTGAAAACAGCTATTGTTTCTGATTTTCTGGGTTATTTGCAGCAAAGAGGCTCTTACGAAAGTGAGAGCCTTTTTTTGTTGGCGGTAACCCCAATTCCAAAAAGGGCGAAATCATATTTCACAGGATCTACTGGATCCATTTGTCGCAAATGATTCATCAATTCCTCCAGCGCCGTCCAATCGTTTTGCTTGCGCTTCAATAGTTTTAATTCTCTTGAAATATTGCCTGTATGCACATCCAACGGAATATAGAGCTGAGATGGCTGGAAGGACTTCCAAATGCCAAAATCCACTCCCTTGGCGCTATCTCGCACCATCCATCTCAAAAACATATTCAAGCGCTTTGCGGAACTCCCAGTGACGGGATTGGAAACATGTTTTTGAGTTCGGGATTCGTGGGGTATAGAAAAAAATAAATCTCGAAATCCTACGATGGCCGTTCTAATATCAGCGCCATCAAAATGATGGCTGAATGCGGCCTCCATGTCATCGAATTGATCGTAGATATGTTTAAGAGCAGTCAAAAAACACTTCACATCTTGCTCATTGAAAGTGCGATGAACGAAGCCATCGAAGCGTTTTAAGTCTTTTACTGAATGATCTTTTATGAACTGAAACGGCGCATCATCCATGCGTTCGATGAGAGAATTGGCATTGGTGATGATGCTCTTCCGATTTCCCCAAGCGATAGTAGCAGTGAGAAAACCAGCAATTTCTATGTCTTTTTTTTCAGAAAATCTATGAGGAATCGAAATAGGATCAAGATCGATGAAAGTCCTATTCTCGAAATATTCGGCCTGCTCGTCTAAAAAGGGTTTTAATGAAACCAGAAGCTTTTTCATTTTGCCTCGCCCATCAACGCGTATTGGAGAATGTTTGCTCCCATCTTGAGCGCCTTTGTTCTTGTTTCCTCGCTATTTCCGTGCACCTCTTGATCTTCCCATCCATCGCCGAGATCGCATTCGAAATCATAGAAGCAAACCAATCGTCCTTGATAAAGAATGCCAAATCCTTGCGGCGCTTTCTTATCGTGTTCGTGAATTTTTGGAAGCCCCGTTAGAAAATCGTAAGTCTGATGATAGATCGGATGGTTGAATGGCAATTCGATAAAATCAGTTTCTGGAAATACCTTTTTCATTTCCTTTCGGATAAATTTATCCAAACCGTAGTTGTCTGAAATGTGTAAAAAGCCGCCGCCAATCAAGTAAGCGCGAAGGTTTGCAGCATCCGCTGGAGTAAAGACTACGTTGCCATGACCTGTCATGTGAATGAAAGGATAGTTATTGATTTCAGGCGAACCCACATCCACAAATGGAACATTTTGATCGATGTTCATTCCTAGATTCTTGTTTACAAACTTGACCAAATTGGGCACACTTGTAGGGTTTGCGTAGTAATCTCCTCCACCCTTGTATTTCATCACCGCAATTTGGTAGCTCGGCGCGTTGAACGACAAGCAAATCATTGCGAGGAATAGACCAAACCAGATTCTTTTCATAGTGTCAAAGATAAATGAAGTCTTATTGAGCCGCGATCACGCTTATCTCAACTCTTGCATTTTTTGGCAAAACCGAAACTTGCACCGTTTCTCGTGCAGGAAAATCAGAAGCAAAATATGAAGCATAAACCTCATTGACGGTCGCGAAGTCATTCATGTCTTTGAGGAATATAGAAGTTTTTACAATATGTTCGAAAGACAAGCCAGCCGCGGCAAGCACAGCTCCGATATTGCTCATGATTTGCTTCGTCTCCGTGGCAGCATCCGCGGGAGTGTATTCTTGAGTGGTTGGGTCGATGGCGATTTGTCCGCTTAAAAAACACATATTACCAAATTTTACAGCTTGGCTGTAAGGACCGATGGCTTTGGGAGCCTTGTCTGAAAAGATGATTTCCTTCTTCATATATTTTTTATTGAATCTATCCAGTTTTTAATCATTTGTTTGCCCTCGGGAGTGAGGACAGATTCTGGGTGAAATTGCACTGCTTCAATCGGAAGACTGCGGTGTCTTATTGCCATCACCAGCTCATCTTCGTTTTTTGCTGTTACGATGAGCTCTTTCGGTATCGTATCCGCCACCCAACTGTGGTAATGACCAACCTCAAAAGGGCTATTTATGTTTTCGAAGAGTATTGAATTTTCAACGGAGAAGCAAAGGCTTGAGCGGCCGTGAATGACCTTTCCAAGATTTTTGAGCGACCCACCAAAATATTCAACCAGCGCTTGCAGTCCGAGGCAAACACCCAAAATGGGCTTCGACGAATGCGCTGCAGCGATGACATCCATCATCACACCTGCCTCCGAAGGCAGGCCAGGTCCGGGTGAGAGTACGATTGCGTCGTAGAGCATTGCATTTTCGACCGATATCTTATCGTTGCGAAATACGGCAACCTCAACACCATTAGAGCGTAGGTAATGGAAGATATTGTAAGTAAAGCTATCGTAATTGTCAAGCAAAAGCACCTTCACAACAATTCCTCCTTTCGTTGGTTATATTTGCCAAAAGCATTCATTATGTTGCTCAAGAAAATTCTCTATTATCTCAATCCTGTCAATTTTTTCAAAAAGGAAAAAGTGGATATCAACTTGCGATTCATGCATGGTATCAACAAGATTTCCATTCTCCTCTTTTTGATTTGTGTGGTAGTGATGATTGTACGCGCAGTAACGCGTTAATTCCTCCACCTCACCGAACGCACCATGTGGTCGATGTCCTCACGGACGAATTGCAACACGGGTGCTATTGAATCAGGATTTGGTTTGTTATTGAAGTACAAGCTTCCTCTAAAGAAGTGTGTCGTGCTATCCGTAAGGAAGAATTGAGCTTGAGAAGCGGCTTCCCCTTCGATATCGTAGATTATACCGTTCACGTCGTTTTCCGCATCGTGGATGAGAGTGCGCTTGAGGGCCGTGGCCTTCATTTCGTGTTTAGCGGCAAACGTGTACGAATCGTTGATGAGTGACTCGAGATTATTATTCACCTTAAAATAGGTACAATAGAGCGTTGCTTTGAATCTTGGAATCTGAATATTGAACCAACAACTATCCTCTGAAATTCTATCTTTAAAAATCTCCACCTTGGCATAATTCGGAACGTCCATCGAGATATCGCACTCCGAATCA
>CANGVZ010000029.1 GCA_947457285.1 Flavobacteriales bacterium
CACGTTATGTGGGGCGTCAGTACTTGGATAATACACAAAATGAATATCTATCTATTGATCCTTACTTCGTCAATGATATCGCAGCGCGCTGGTCTAAAATCACAAAAAGAGAAAATAAAGTAGCTATTCAAGTACTCACCAATAATGCATTCAATGAAATGTATAGCAGTAATGGATATACTTTCAGTTACATATTTGACCAACGTATAACCGAGCGCTTCTTCTACCCTCAAGCGGGAAGATTCTTCTTACTTTCTTTTCAATTGGAGTTTTAATTGCTCACTTCTGCTCACGAGATAAATTCCAACAAATATCAATATTGTGCAGGCGGCTTTACCAATCGTAAGGTCGCCTGTATAGTTTTGATCCAACCACAATGAAAAAATAAATGAGAATAATGCAGCCAGTGGTGGCTGAAAATAGACATAAGCACTTGCAATTGTAGGCGTGAGAACATGTATCGCGTATATGTTTAGTAGATAGGCTAAAAATGTAGTCGCCACAATCACGTAAATTACACTGAACCACTGCCATGCATCAAGCGTTTCCCAAGGCAGTGAAGACACACTAAAGCCCCCAAATGGGAAAACCGCTACAAGACCTACAGTGAAAACCCAAGCTATAACAAGCATCGGTTTGTACTTCGACATTAGTGGCTTTACGAGTACCAAATAAAAAGCATAAGAAAGCGAATTAACTATAATGAAAATATCACCTTGTAAATGAAGACCTGAATGATCCGTCTGATTGCTTAAAATTAATAAAGAAACCGCACCAATCGCACCGAGTGCAACTCCAATTATTTTAACAGCATTTATTTTATGACCAAGTAATACAGCAGAAATCACCATTACCATGATGGGATTGCTGGTCATAATGATCGAACTGTTAATTGGTGATGTTAAAGAGAGACCATTAAAGAAGCACAGTTGATTAATTGCAACACCCGTGAGGCCGCATAAGATGAATCTTCCCCAATCTTCTCTATCTGGAAATCTAAAACTGCGGGCAGCAATCAGCCAAAACAAAATAGTAGCACCGAGCACCCGCAGCGTAATAAAGCTATTTGGCCCTATAGGGTCGGGCATCACCGATTTTGCGATGACGTAATTCGCTCCATAAATGACACCTACAGTGGCCAAGGCAAAATGCGCCTTTACAACAGATTGCATTGCGCAAAATTAGCGCAACAACAATTATTTTAAGAAATAAAAGGAGACTTACATCGAAGACTTAGCCGCCGCCACTGTTTTTGGGGCGTTGCCGATAAAAATCTTGTCCTCGTTGATGATCACTGGACGCTTCAAAAAGGTGTATTCATCCAAAATATACTTTCGGTACTCTTGTTCAGACAACTCTTTACTATTTAATCCCAACTCACGATACTTTAGAGCACGACGACTGAACAAGGCTTCGTAAGAGCCCGCCAATTTTTTCATTTCGTCTAATTGATCAGCTGTAATCTTTTGAGTTTTGATATCCTGCTTTTCAAAAACTTTTGCCTTCGCACCAAACTCATCCAAAATCTGTTGACAAGTGCCGCAATTCGCTAGGTGGTAGATTTTTTTCATAGCTTTCTCCATAATCTTTTTGTACAACACAAGTTTCGATATGAAAGTTCTGAACAAAAAACATCATGGATGAAATCCATATCCAAAAAATCATAAACCGAGGAAGAACAAGGGAGAAAGGAACAAGGGGTTTTGGGGAACAAGGGAACAGGGGAACAGGGGAACCAGGGAACAGGGGAACAAGGAACAAGGGGGTTTGGGGAACAAGGGAACAAGGGGGTTTGGGGAACAGGGGAACAGGAACGAGAGATTGTGAATTGCGAATTGGGAATTGTAAATTGCGAATTGGGAATTGTAAATTGCGAATTGGGAATTGTGAATTGGGAATTGTGAATTGGGAATTTCGAATTCAGAATAGGAATAGGTGTTTTTACAATCTTCCCGAGATAAAATCTAGCAAGCTATTCAACCCATCATCAAAGCTATGGGTATTGTCTACCACCAGCTGCGCTTGTGATTTATATGGTTCCAAATACAACTTTTCTGCTGGTCGCACGTGATTTTCCCATTGATAACGCACCTCATGTTCCGGGTAACCACGTTCTGCGGCATCTCGTCGAATGCGTCTTTCCAATCTACTTTCATGATGGGCATCCAAGTAGACCATTAAATCCAACTGCTCCCTTATCTCCTCATAATGAAAAACGAACAACCCTTCCATGATAATTATTGGGGCCGGATGAACGAAAATGGTCTTAGGAGCGAGAGCTGGATTGTTGAAATTATACTCCAATAATTCTATTGACTTTCCCTCTACTAAATCTACCATATCACGAAAAAAGTGGGCACGGTCTATCGAAGTTGGTAAATCGAAATTGGTTACGCCATTCTCATCAATCAATTGATCTGATTTGGG
Source organism: Flavobacteriales bacterium (assembly GCA_947457285.1). Taxonomy (GTDB): domain Bacteria; phylum Bacteroidota; class Bacteroidia; order Flavobacteriales_D; family Sanyastnellaceae; genus JAIXWP01. The sequence continues at coordinate 2,428 of CANGVZ010000029.1, forward strand.
CAGATAATAATTATCCTGACTTACAAGAGCCACCTGACTTGAATTGTATCTTTCGAAAATAGCCCTGAGAAACGTGGTTTTACCACTGCCGCTGCCACCAGCGATTCCTATTAGTGTGTGATTTACTTTATTCACTTTGCTGATTTCTTTTTTACTTCTTCCACCAATATAGCCTTAGCTGTACTTGGATTATCTACTTGCAAAAATGAACCATTTCCGTCTATTGTCACAAGAGAAAGATTTTCCTTGGCAAAAGCATTGGGCTTGATGGCCACTACACTCGTTGTATAACCTGCTTTAGCCGCCTTTTTCACCAACTTTCGAATGCTCTTTTGATCTTCAACGGCAAATGCCCCGTCGGTTATTACAATCAGTTGATTATTCCCTGATTCAATTCGCGACTTCTTCAACATGGCGTAGCTCTTCTTAAAACCCTTTGCTCCTGACGTCTTTCCTCCTGTTTTTAAATCATTAACTGCTATGATGATGGACTCTTTCGACGTACCCGTCGCAGTGGGCTGAATCACCTTTGCTTCATTAGCATAACTTACAATCGCCACGCGATCCACTGGACGAAGTATACCTAATAACTCCACCAGTGACAACTTCATCAGTGAAAGTTTATCGCCCACTCCCATACTCCCAGAAATATCCAATAGAAAAACTACATTATTAGGTTTGAATCGATCGACTGAGAAAGCCGAAGTATCCCTTACTGCAATCTCTTCTTCCTTGGGCTCTTGAACCACTTCTGGTTCAACATAACTCTCATCACGCTCCAGATAAAAAATAAACCTCGAATTCGCATTGTTGACATAACTCTCTTTGGATTCCTTCTTATATCCCTTCTTTTGAACGATTAAATCATAAAAGCCTATGCGAACTTCACGAGAGACCTTTCCATCACTATTCGTCTTCAATTTCAACTGAATATAACCGTCTTCCTCCAGTCTGAAGTCTGCTTCACTGATGGGCTTTCCGGTATTCTTATCATAGACCTCTACTAAAAAGAAATTGCTCGCACAACAATCCGCAGCCCTCGTAGAAAAATCAGGACACGGCGTATTGCCATTTACATTTACATAAAGAACATTGGCTGTAATTGGAATTTGAATTGGCTCGGCCATACTAGCAAAATACAATTTTGCAACTTCCGAAAACTTTCCCTTCGCCCGTGGATTGAATTGAATGCGCACCACCAACTGTCCTCCAGCGTCTAGTGTTTTCGTAGAAAACTTCACTTCAAACTCGTTACTAAAATCACTTCTAAGTAGGAAGTCAGACTTCGTAGTGTTATTCTGAACAATGATATCTACGACCTTGTCGCTTTCCTTGGTCACATCACCAAAGCTAATGCGCGAGGGATTTACAGAGATTTGCGCCTGTCCAAAAACACTAAAACATAGAAATGCACCAAGGAGCAAAAATCCAAGGTCAATTTTATTTTTTATTGGATAAAAAATCTGCAATCTTTCGATCATTCGCTAATCGTGGTATTTTGTTTTGCCCTCCTAACTTTCCTTGAGAGCGCATATAATCCGCAAAGCCTCCTCTTGCGACATCCGTAATTACCAATGTCTTCAAGACACTTCCCTTTATTAAGTCAGAATAGTATACATTTTTTGAGGCCATGCGTTCATTCATGAACGAAGCAATCTCGGAAATATTCGAAGGACGCTCGTCCCACTCTACAAACCACTCATGATAAGGCAAGCCACCATCCACTGGGTTAACTTGTGGCGCCAGGTGGAACTCATTAATTTTTAGATTAAACCGCTTCACTGCCTCAGACATCACATACTCCGCTTCCTCAGCAATGATGTGTTCTCCAAATGCACTTGTAAAGTGTTTTATCCTTCCTGTCACTTTGATTTTTGGAGGCAACAACGAAGTGAACTTCACCGTGTCTCCGATACTATATGCCCACAAACCCGCATTATTGCTTAAAATCAACGCGTAGTTGACTCCCAACTCCACTTCTCCCAAATGGTAGCGACGAGGATTCTCATTAAAATATTCATCTGCTTTAATGAACTCGAAATAAATTCCAGAATCTACATTTAGCAGCAAACCATCGTCGTCTTGTGAATCTTGAAAAGCAATGAAACCTTCGCTTGCAGGATATAATTCAATACTCGGAATGTCTGCACCAATAAGCTCTTTGAACTTCGCGCGATAGGGCTCAAAATTGACACCACCAAAAACGAATAAGTCAAAGTTTGGAAAAACCTCCCGAACGTTCGTTCGGTTGGTATGTTTTAGGAGCAATTCAAAATACATTTGTACCCAACTTGGGATGCCACTAATGAGGGACATATTCTCCTTCGAAGTCTCGCGTACGATAGCATTCACCTTGGTCTCCCAATCCTCGATCGTATTCGTCTCGTAGCTCGGCATTCTATTCTTTTGTAAATAAGCCGGAACGTGGTTTGCAACGATTCCTGAAAGCCTTCCGAAACGCACACCACTTGGCAATTTTTCAAGCTTAGGACTTCCCTGCAAAAAAATCATTTTACCATCAACAAAGCGTGCATTTCCTGTTTCAGCAATATAGGCAAACAGAGCAGTTCTTGCTGAACCAATATGATTTGGCAAGCTTTCTTTAGTCAATGGGATATACTTAGTGCCGCTCGTGGTGCCACTCGTTTTACAGAGATAAAGCGGCTGGCCAGGCCACAAGACGTCATGCTCGCCTTCCTTCAATCTATTGATGTATGGAATAATACCCTCATAGTCTCTAACAGGTACCGCTTGAGCAAAATCCTTTCCGTGGTGTATATGCACAAAGCTGTGATCTTTGCCAAAAGCTGTATTGGTCGATCTTCGAAGTAAATTCTCCAAAACCATAAACTGCGACATCACAGGGTCTTGGTAAGCTTTATAAAAAGACGACATTGCCCACTTCGCAAGAGGCTTACTCACTGCACTTTTAAGTCCCATAAATTACTTTTTCAAAAAACGTGTTACCGAAACTCCATTATCCGTTTGAACAGAAATCAAATACATACCCTGACTCAATTGTGATACTTCAATCAACTGGGCATTTAGATTAGAACCAATATTGGACGAAATAATTTTTCCAGCCGAATCCGTAATTCTCCATGACTGAATCAAATTCTTGCTCTTGATTTCCAAAAAATCATTTGCCGGAACTGGGAAAACAGTAACCTCAACATTCGACTCAAAAGTTTCTTTTACACTGATGATATCGTTTCCAAGATTAAGTCGAATCATTGGAATTCGTTCCAGAGCATAAGATTGAATTCCACCGCCATCAGGTAAAATCCTCAACCATGATGTGTTCAACTCTGCGATATCATTCAAACCAACATAGAGATTGATCATACCGCTTGGACTACCTATCACGGCCAAATAAGCTTTTCCCTCGATGAGAGGTATTGGGTTATCAAAAGACAATGTGATAAACTGATTCCCACCAAAGTCATTAATCTGTGAACCAAGCACGGGAGTCAAACTGGTTGAACCTACCTCCGTTAAACTCAAATCAAAATTAAACTCAGCACGATACAATTTAGCGTAAAGACTCGTAGGAGTAGACGTTCCAGGTCCCAAAGCCACCGAAACACTATAGGCCGATTGTTCCGCTATAGGAATATGATAAATGGTGCCCACCTCGAAAGGTGTTAATTCATCGCCATCAATCGGAAGCAATACAGCTTCTACGTTATCATTATCCCGAGCATAAACATCTTCGGTGATTTCAAAATAAAGTTCTAATAAATCATTTGAATAATCCGAATCCTCTGCGGTTTGGGTCACTTCATACTTAACTCTGTAAAGCCCAATTTCATTGGGCATTTGAAACATCCCAGCGCGCAGCTCAATACTTGCCAGTGGTTGTAGATTAAATCCTTCTGTGCTCAGTTGCTGCGTTAGAATCTCATTCGTATTCACATTCTCAACGGTTGCTCTAAGCTTGACATCAGTCTGAGTCAACCAACCATTATTATGCGCAATGGCATTGAATTTTAATACTGGCGCCAATTCTACAGGATACTTCGAATACTCCATCTCTTCATAGCCCGTTGGGTGCTCTGGCGCATAAAAATCAAAGTCTCCATAGGAACCTGAATCCAAACGAATATCATTTTCATGAAGGTTCACCACCTTCAGATCATCTATCATCCAATAATAATAAAGCCCATCAAATACAAAACGAATACGAACATCAGATTGATTAGCCGCTTCGCTCCCCAATATGATACTAGTCTTTAGGTCTCTAGATGTGAACTCTCCAGTAGGCAAAGTGCTTTGATACATTAGATTCCATGCACCACCTCCTATGCTCATTTCAACCCTCGTAACGCTCTGATAGTTTCGATAATATTGATGAAACTCCAACGCTGGATACATGACGCCAGTTAAGTTAATAGAACTCACTGTCAACGAAGCCACATGCGGACCAGGAGCAGTGCCAGTGCCAAATCCATTCAAATTGCATGGCAAGTCTGGATTATCCCAATTCGCACTGTCAAAAATTATAAATCCATAATCACTGGTTTCGCTTTCAATAACATCGGGGTCTGAAGTACCACCGAGCGCACAACTGCTTTGTGAACCCACTGCATTACTGGGGTTTGTAGACGTGCCCCGATACTCCCACACCGCCACTCCACCAGATTCTTGATTGATCCATGACGACGGAATACCATTGGAAAAATCTTCAGACCATACTATGGATTGTTGAGAAAAAGCAGTCATGCTCAATCCCATTAGTAGTGCTAATATGTTCCATTTCATGGCTCCAAATTAAGCAAAAATCGCACTCCTAAGAAGAAGCGTCTGCCTTGATTGTTGGTAAAGACATAAGATGGGTCGAATGTCAAAGCATTCGGATTATTCGGCGTAGCCACGGCAGCACCTGATTCATCAAAGACAACATTGCGATCAAAAGGATCATTCGCTCCTGCTATTAAAAACGGCAATCCCCTTCCAGGCGTATAGTTTAGAAGATTCCGAACACCCCCATAAACCTCCCAACGTTTACCCAGCTCTTTTCTTACTTGTACATTCTGAATGCTCCACCAGGGAGACATTTCAGGTCGCGGATCCAAATCACTCACCAAGGGCAAACGCATAGGACTGTACAAATTACCTGTATAATCAAACGACAAATGATAGCGCTCCCATTCCCAAGAAAGTGCCCAAACCGCAGATAGATTCTCCGTCATGATTTGTTGTTCGCGCATTCCATCCTCAACAATATCCACATCCTGATAAGTTAGTCCAAACGAAGCACTCCAAGATCCTTTACTCCAATCCACATTCGTTGACAAACCTCTACTCTCAGCAAATCCATTGAGATTGGCATAAACAATCAATTCTGGATTGGCGTCATAGTCTGCAATGATTCGATTGCTAAAATGAGTATAAAAAAGTGAGGACTCCCACGTGTATCGACCTGTTTTATGTTCAATCTTTCTTAGATAGTTCAAGGTGATATTTGCACTGCGTTCCGGTTGTAATGTCTCTAAAAACACTACTCTCCGTGCGCCAGTCAACGCCGCATGGTCTTCAGCAAATACATTCACATTGCGGAAGCCTGTTCCCGCATTCAAACGTAGAATTTGATTTTCCTTTATCTTAAACTTATATCCTACACGTGGAGTAAAGATCAACCCATGCACATTGCTCTGGTCAAGGCGTGCCCCTAACAAAAGCTTGTGCTTTGGCCTAACTTCCCATTCATCTTGTACAAAAACGCCCGGCAATAAAATGACTTGTGCTGCATTCAAGGTTCGTCCTTCCAAAACACGAGCTGTGGCGGGAGTATTATCGTCATACCAGTTGGCTCGGTAAGCAACACCCGCTAAAAGTTCATGCCCTGAAATATTCTTATCCCATGTCAACTGTCCGAAAGCGGTGCGCTGCGCACCTATGTAAGACATCGTGCCATAGTAGCTATCTTGATAATGCCCATTTGCGCTAAACGAAAAAACCAATTTTTCTTTTGTGGGCAATTCATAATTTCCAAACATTTCCCAACGCTCTGTAAGAATACTCTCACCATAGATTAAATCACCACCACGAAACTCTTCCGTCCAGTTCATTTGTCCTCCAATTCGGTTCTCATTAATCCATCGACCACCAATTTGAAAAACTTTATTGCTTTTTCTATGAATTGAAATTTTTTGAAAAACAGATAGACGACGCGCAAGGCTCATATCCATGAAGCCGTCGTTATCATTATCCACTCTATTATTGAAATCAAAATAATTCACACCTGTAGTAGCAGAAACACTCTTGCCGAGGCGGTAGCTACCCATGAGGTCATAATTATGTTCCAGCCACGAAGTCGTGGAAAAATCAGCACTAATCAGTGGTTTTTTTCCCGCTTGTTTGGTGATGATATTGATTAAGCCGCCCACGGCCTCACTACCGTAGAGTGCGGAGGCTGGGCCTTTTACCACTTCAATCTTCTCCACCATCGACATGGGTATACCACTAAATCCATAGACTGTACCGAGCGCACTCACGATCGGCATCCCATCAATCAATACCATTGTATTCGCCCCTTCCATCCCATTGATGCGGATATCTTGAGTATTACAAACCCCGCAATTATTCTGCGTGCGCAGACCATTGATATTTTGAAGCGCCTCTGCCAGGTTAGGCAAAGGATTTTTTTGAAAAAAAGAAGAATAATAGACTTCCACCGGAACCGTGCAGTCCATCCGAGATACAGACTTCATTGTTCCTGTCACTACCAACTCCTCCAAATTGTTAGACGACTCAAACAATTCCACGATGATTGTTTCGCCTGGCGTGAGACTTTCGGGACTTAGAACCTTGGTTTCAAATCCAACCAGTGTAAACTGAAACTCCTCTGCTCCAGCATGCCTGATACTAAAATTTGCCAAGCCCTCAGCGTTCGTCGCTGAAACAGCGCCATCTCCCTTCCTTACAATCTGAACGAACTCCAGAGGCGTATCTCCATTTACCACTTTGAACGTCAGCTCCGATTGTGCAGACAAACTAAAAGACATTAAAAAGAAAACAAAATACACAATTGCCCTCATCTCCCAAAGTTTTGCCCGCAAATATATAAATGTTAGACACACCTAACAATTCAAATTATCCTATTATCTTATTACCCTATTATCTTATTAGCCTACTCTCTTATTAGCCTACTCTCTTATTGGCCTACTATCCTCACTCCTTCCCTTTGATTCGGACGCCCATCAGGGTAATAAACACCAATACTGCTATAGACACAAGTAAAACCACCTGGAAGCCAAATAGAGACTACATTTCCATTTGCACCTGCTGTGCGTGTACCAACAACCTTCACCTTGGAATTGGTCTGTATCGCCATTACCGTGTATTCCGAGGCGCTCTGAGTTCGATCCGAAACAATCACCGTAACTGGCTTTTTATAGCGTTTGCCAATAAATGATGTCCTCACTTTTTTATACTTAAAACTTCCGGGTCGCCTTGGATCGACGACTTTCAACGTAGAAAAATGTCGGTATCGGGCTGAGAAAAAAGAAGACAGTGTGAACATGTGTTCTTTGGGATAACAGCGCATATCTAGTACCACGCCATCCTTTTTTCTTGCCACTTTCAGCGCATCCTTCAATTCCTTTGGCGACAAACCTTCGGGTATGATATACATTAAAGAATCGGGGTAAACTTCTTCTAGGGCCTCTGGCTCAATCTTCAATACTTTATCAAACTCCATATAATTTACAACGACATTTAGAGTCTCTATCGCTCTTCTAATTTTCCAAAGTTGGCTTGTTGTTTTCGACCTTACAAATACTCTCATCATTCTCGAAACATTATGGTAGGAAAATGAGCCAATTTTTTTAATACTGTCCAAAAGTGTAATTACGGAATACCCATCTATTTCTAACAATATATCACCTACTTGCAACTCTTGATTAGCCTCTGGATGTTTGGCTTTAACGTAAACCGTATCACCTCGATGAGACAATTTTACTCCATCTAAAAAGTACTTCCCGAATATCTTCTCCTGCATGGTTAAGGGAAAAACATTAAACTCGCTATGACTATCTTCAATCCTTGCATTCATTTGTAATAATGCCACGTAAAAATCCTCTTCTGAATCCGCATTTATGAAAATTGGAATTAAATCAATCAACGTTTGATCCCATGATGGTAAGAGTTCTTGATAAGGATTAAAAAAATTCATCTTTGTCCAATATTGCGCGAGGCTCAGCAAGCGATGATTCTTGTTTTTTTGATCCCAATTGATATCATGAGGATAATTAAACTTGATAACATCAGCATATGATTTCTCCAGATATCTATTGGGAAAAGGCTTTTTAGCAATCAACATTGCTTTCAATCGAGCTTTTGTTGTAACATCCAATAAACTATCTTTTTCTATCCAAGCGCTGCGAGAATAAATTCTCCAATCAACATTCAAATTATCATTTACTGCCTGTTCAGGTAGTTTTTCAAACAAGGATGAAATGGACTTTTTCTCATCCTTTGATTCATCATAAATGGATAGGGCTCTGATAAGTTCTTCATCCCAGTGAATCGATGATGTCAGTACATATGAATTTTGATAATTCAAAAATCCCCAAACCCGTATAATAGATGCGATGTTCTGGGTATTGTTCTCAGCCGCGCGAACAATACAACATTGGAAAAGTAATAAAATCAAAATAATTACAGTAGAAACTCCATCTTCCTTTCTCATAGCATATTCAATCTAAGGGGCTAATATAACTATTCCTCCCCCCATCCTCATCAGACAATGAAACTGGCACATTATCATACTATCATACTATCATTCTATCATACTATCATTCTATCATACTATCATACTATCATACTAGCATACTATCACACTAGCATATTATCCTATTATCTTTGCCTCATGTCGCACGTCCTCACCACTACCGAAGAAAACTACCTCAAAGCACTGGTGCATTTGAGCATTGAAAAAGGCATTAAAGATGCTGGCACCAATGAATTGGCTGGCTTCCTGAACGTGAAGCCCGCCACGGCAACCGACATGCTGAAAAAACTGCGAGAAAAGAAATACGTAGATTACGAGAAGTACGGTCGCATCACTCTCACCACGACAGGAAAAAAAATCGCGATTGAAGTCATTCGTAAACACCGTTTGTGGGAAACATTCCTCTGCCAAAAACTGGATTTCACCTGGGACGAAGTGCATGAAGTGGCCGAACAGCTCGAACACATTCACAGTAAAAAGCTCATCGATCAACTCGACAAATTCCTTGGCTTCCCCACGGTAGATCCTCACGGCGAGGCCATTCCAAATGCAAAGGGTGAGATGAAGATTATAAAAAAACAGCCTCTCACAGAAGCCAGCTTGAATCAGATATATACAATTATTGGTGTGAAAGAAGACACTCCTGAATTCCTTCAATATGCTGATAAGATTGGTTGTAAAATAGGAACGAAGCTCAAGGTCGTTTCACACCTCAGTTTTGACGATTCCATTGAAATTCATATTCAAAAAGAATCGAAAATCATCTCGCGCAAATTCGCAGAAAGTGTTTTCGTAGAAAAAAAATAAATCAATCAGAGAACAAAGAGTTCGACGAACAAAACTACCGTTGTTAGAGGTGTCTTATAGGCAGCCCCAAATACAACCACAAATCCTATTGAGGCAAAGACTGCCGCGGGGGCATTGATACATCCCGCAAACCACGAACCTAGGGTAGCTCCAACAAAAAATAATGGAGTTACATCTCCTCCGCGATAACCCGCAGCAAGTGTGAATGCGGTCAAAAGCAATTTAATAACCCAATCTCC
>CANGVZ010000030.1 GCA_947457285.1 Flavobacteriales bacterium
GCACTTGTTTCCTTGAAGAAACTGCGCCACGGCTATTGGTAGATTGCTATTGATGTAAACAGAGGTATTGACATCATTATATTCAACAAATTCCCCAGCGTCAAGATTTATTGTCGTTGCTCCGTTTAATGTGATAATGGTATTATCGTCCCGAGCGATCATTCGGTAGGTATATGAATTCGCGACAAGCGCGCCTGCATTATTTTCAAATTGGAACGGTGCCATGAAATACTCTGTCCCCCATTGGTTGACAGGGAGATTCTGCTCATACAAATGATCACAGAATGAACATGTGGATGGGACGTTGCTACAATTGGCTCCAGAGAATACCGCAAACGGACGACAGGCTCCAGAGGCTGCGGTTGCTGTAATTCTTGTTCCCGTCAAATCTGAACCTGACTCCGCGATAATTTGAAAAGTCTGGCCAGCATTCAATTGAATGATTTCGGTATTATCATCGTCTAATCCCTGTGCAGGGGCTGTTAAATCGATGGCGATTTCCGTATTATCTTCTGTGGCGACGATCAAAATTTCACCTCCAAATGTTGCAAAGCCCACATAGGACGAAGCGATATAATCATTACCCAAAGCATCAACAGGTAAAATCTTTGATGCATCCGCGGTTGTTTGGGAGAAATTGATTGCGAAAACAGAAACTGGCGAGGCACTGGTAACGCGCACTCCTTTGTTCTCTGGTGTGGCACTGCTGGTTACCTCGGCTATATTGTTTGGAATATTTACTACTGTAGTGACCCCTGGGGAAACACTAAAATTTTGTGACCAACCTGCACCAGGTACTTGAACTGTCCCAGTAGTGGCCACATCACTGGCTATGAAAAGCTGTAATTTTTCTGAAGGATCGGGCTGAAAATTATTCATGAAACCCAACCAAAACTCTGTTCCTTGGGTAGTAACCGTTTGGGCTACCACGCCAGGCATGGAAGCAAACAGAAAGCAAGTCAGAATTAATAATAAGTGTTTCATCTTCACAGGGTGGTGCCAAGAGGTCACCAAATATACGAATAGACCTCGTAGCAAGTTGTATAGTTGCTTGTTAACCCTTTCTTAATCAAATCTTTTTGTCTTATTAGATAACTAAATCCTTTAAGCTTTGAAAAAAGAAAAAGCCAGATTCTTTACGCTAGAATCTGGCTTTAGTTTCGTATTAACCAAGCAATGAGTTATTCAGCGAGGATGATCATTTTATTGTTGAACACCTCTACTGTGCCGCCTTTCACATCAAAACGATGTTCTTTTCCGGCATTGTCTTTTACTCTCACTGTACCCTTTTTCAAAGATGTAATCAGTGGTGCGTGGTTGTTTAATACACCGAGGCTTCCATCGCTACCGGGGAGATACACGTACGCGGCCTCTCCTTGAAATAATGTACTCTCGGGTGATATAATTTCAACGTTCATTTTTCAATGATTATTTACGGCTTGCAGCTTCGTCCAACATTTTCTTACCAGCTTCGATTGCCTCTTCGATGGTTCCTTTCAAGTTGAAGGCAGCTTCTGGATATTCGTCACAGTGACCATCGAGGATCATATTGAAACCTTTGATAGTGTCTTTGATATCAACGAGGGTTCCAGGGATACCGGTGAACTGCTCAGCAACGTGGAAAGGCTGAGACAAGAAGCGCTGCACTTTACGGGCGCGGAATACAGCCTGCTTATCTTCTTCAGAAAGTTCGTCCATACCGAGGATGGCGATGATGTCCTGAAGTTCTTTGTAGCGCTGAAGGATTCCTTTTACGCGTTGAGCGCAAGCGTAGTGCTCTTCACCCACGATTTGTGGAGTGAGGATACGAGATGTTGAATCCAATGGGTCAACTGAAGGATAGATACCAAGCTCAGCAATCTTACGGCTCAATACGGTAGTAGCATCCAAGTGAGCGAAAGTGGTAGCAGGGGCTGGGTCAGTCAAGTCATCCGCAGGTACGTATACCGCTTGAACAGACGTGATAGAACCTCTCTTGGTAGAAGTGATACGCTCTTGCATCACACCCATTTCAGTAGCAAGAGTAGGCTGGTAACCTACCGCAGAAGGCATACGGCCAAGAAGAGCTGATACCTCAGAACCTGCCTGAGTGAAACGGAAGATATTGTCGATGAAGAAGAGGATATCGCGACCGCCAGACTTCTCATCACCATCACGGAAATATTCTGCGACGGTAAGACCTGACAAAGCAACGCGAGCTCTTGCTCCAGGAGGCTCATTCATCTGACCGAATACGAAGGTAGCTTGAGACTTTTCGAGCTCTTTAGGATCCACTTTAGAAACGTCCCAGTCTCCTTTGTGCATTCCTTTGTTGAACTCTTCACCGTATTTGATGATACCTGCCTCGATCATTTCACGAAGCAAGTCATTTCCTTCACGTGTACGCTCACCAACACCAGCAAATACAGAAAGACCATCATAAGCCTTCGCGATGTTGTTGATCAACTCTTGAATCAATACTGTCTTACCTACACCGGCACCACCGAAAAGACCGATTTTACCACCTTTTGCATAAGGCTCAATCAAGTCGATTACTTTGATACCTGTGAATAGGATTTCTGCAGAAGTAGAAAGGTCTTCATACTTAGGCGGAGTATTGTGAATCGCACGACCATTGCTATTGTCCACGTTTGGAATACCATCGATGGCATTTCCAACAACGTTGAACAAGCGACCCTTGATTTGGTCACCTACGGGCATTGTGATTCCCTTTCCTGTAGAGATTACAGAAGCACCGCGCTGAAGACCTTCTGTAGCGTCCATTGCAATGGCGCGCACTGTATCTTCACCAATGTGCTGCTGACACTCGAGAATGAGGTCTTCACCGTTGGTTTTCTTAATAATTAATGCGTCTAGAATATTTGGTAATTTCTGACCTGCAGGAAATGCAATGTCCACAACTGGACCAATTACTTGCACTACTTTACCATGAGCTTGAGACATGCGATCTGGTTTAAATTTCGGGCGCAAAAGTAAACACGAACCTCATTAAAAAAAAGATATAATGAAAATAAAGTCCATCTTTCATACCTTGCCCACCGTTCGCGCATTATGAGAAAGACATTTGTTAGCAATTTGATTCTTTTGGTGGGGCTCAACCTCCTCATAAAGCCGTTTTATATCCTTGGTATTGAGGCCGAAATCCAAAATCGTGTTGGGGCAGACAACTTTGGTAGCTACTTCGCCCTCATCAATTTCTCCATCCTTCTCAATATAATACCTGATATGGGCATCACCAACTGGAATACCCGTCGGGTGGCCCAATCCGGAACCTTAGACTCGAAATATCTCGGCTCACTGCTTTCTCTTCGACTTTCTCTGGCATTATTGTATGCAATCATTTGCCTTTTGGTTGGATTACTGATTGGTTATGATGCCTCACAACTCACCGGCCTAAGTCTGTTGATGATCAATCAAATCATCGCATCTCTTATTCTATTCTTCCGATCCAATCTCTCCGGACTTCATCTTTTCAGACACGACAGCTTTCTTAGTATACTTGACAAGTTGTTGCTTGTCATTGGACTGGGTTGGCTCCTTTGGTTCCAAAAAGATTTCCAGTTTAAAATAGAATACCTCATCTATGCCCAAACGGCAGCACTTTTCACAACCTTGATACTCGCCAGTTATTGGGTCTCCAAACATGTAAAAAATTGGAACTGGAACATAGACAAGTCACTTCAAAAAGAAATCCTCATTGGAAGCCTGCCCTTCGCAACACTCACGTTGTTTGCTATGATCGTATATCGTGCAGACAGCGTCTTGCTCGAAAGAATGCAAGGCGCGGAAGCTTCGGGCACCTATGCCCTGGGCTTTAGAATTTTTGAATCCTATGGCATGATTTCCTATCTATTTGCCGGTCTGCTTCTTCCAATTTTTTCCAAAATGCTCTCCTCCGGTGAGAGCGTTCAAACGCTGGTTTCGCTGGCAAATAGAATTCTATTTAGCGTTACATGGTCCTTTTGTGTTCTCGCTTTTTTACTTCCCGAATCATTGCTATTACTCATCTATGATAACCCGACAGAAGAAGCAATTGCCGCATTTAGATGGCTAATGCCGGGTTGTTTTGCCTTTTCTATGCAATACGTCTACGGCACGTTGCTCACTGCCGATGGAAAGCTAAAGCTTCTCAACAATATCATGATCAGTGTGTGTGGGCTCAATATTATTCTCAATGCGCTATGGATTCCCTTTGAAGGCCCCATTGCCAGCGCAAAAGTGAATGCTATTTCTCATGGAATAATTCTGATCACAGAGATTATTCTTGTATGCAGATATTACAAGATCAGTTATTTATTCCTTTTCAAAGAGACTATAATTTTCACCGTCTTAAGCATTGGTGCCGGACTCTTTATTTTAACCAATTTGACTCCAACTGCAATAAATAACTTAAGTCTTACGTATAAGGCGGGCCTCTTTGTTGGAGTCTCCTTCAGCCTCGCCCTCAGCACGAAAATGATAAGCTATAAAGGCGTTAGGCATTTGTTGCGCTCCAAAGAATAGGCTCGAAAGCTTACATTTGCATTCCTAAATTTAACCAACCGTGAATAACAGCACGCTCACACCTAGCCAAGAGCTTGATTCATCGAACTTGCTTGTAACCATGTATCGCTGGCGCAAGACCATCATCATCTCTGTGATTCTTGTAGGTATCATCTCAGCAGCAGCTTCATTTCTTATTACACCGAAGTATAAAAGCACTGCGACCATGTTTCCAGCGCGCGACAACTCCATTGGAGAACAATTGATGGAAGCGCCCAATCGCTCTCTTATTCAATATGGGGAAGAAGAGGATGGTGAATATTTGATGCAGCTCCTCGAATCCGCAGAAATTCGCAACAAAATAGCTGATCAGTTTGACCTGTGGACTTCCTATGGAATCCAAAAAGGTGCACCCCAATCAAAAGGCTATATGCAACTTGCATACTCTGAAAGCGTAAATGTAGAGGCCACCAAATTCGGGTCAATCAACGTTACTGTACTTGATAAAGATCCCGAAAAAGCAGCTGCCATTGCTAATAAAATTTCTGAGCTAGCCGACTCTCTCCATCTCGAAATGCGAAAGAAAAGAGCTCTTTCTGTTTTAGAAACCGCTAAACAAAGCCAAGCAGCCATTCAGGAAGAAATTAAAATGATGAAAGATTCTATCAAAACTCTCGCTGACAAAGGTGTTTTTAGCTTTGAAGAACAAATACTCGGAATGTCTAAAAGCTATGGAAAGGCTCTCGCGGCAGGACAAAACGATAAGGCATCCAAAATCAAAGCAGAGATGGCGAGCATTTCTCAATTCGGCGCGGATTACTTGTCACTACTTATTCACCTTGAATTAGCATCTGCACGAGAAGCGCATTTATTGAAGCGAATCAATATTTTCCAAACAGAATATGATTCGCAACTTCCTGCGCAAATGACTGTTGATGCAGCTGAACCTTCTGATAAAAAGGCTTATCCTATTCGATGGTTGATTGTTGCCATGAGCACCATTTCAACGCTCATTTTTGTGCTCGCATTTGTACTTATTTGGGAAACATTCAGCAGACTGAAAAAATCTGGTCTTATCTAAGTGAAAACCCTTTCACTAAAACATAGCTTATGGCTTGGGACGGCATTATTCATAATGCTGCAAGCATTTGCCATCTCCCGAGAATTCATGTTTGCTGCCCTTTTTCCAGCCGCTCTTCTCATTGTTTGGGCTGCATTTTTTAAAATAGAATTTGTCTTTTTCACGATCGTTCTTTTCACACCTCTTTCCATCAATCTTGAAAAATTAGCTATCGGGGGAGTTGGAATCTATCTACCAACAGAACCATTATTGATTGGGCTTTTGCTCATGTTTTTGCTAAAAGTTTTTTCGGGAAAAAGTATTGATCGGCGTATTTACAATCATCCCATTTCGTATCTGCTCTACGTCTACATTGGATGGATGATTATTACCACCGTCAATAGCCAGCTTCCGGTGGTATCTCTCAAATTTGTAGCTACGCGTCTCTGGTTTATTGCTACAGCTTTCTTTATTGCTACTCACCTTTTCAGGTCTATAGAAAACATCAGAAAGTTCTTCATCATTTACATGATTCCTTTGTGCGTAGTCGTTATTTACACTGTTGCACGACATTCTACATTCGGTTTTGACAAGGATTCAGCACACTGGGTGATGGAACCATTCTTCAAAGACCACACGAGTTATGGTGCAGTGCTCGCTATGTTTATGCCTATTTCACTGGGATTGCTTTTTATAAAGCGTATTCCCATCTACACCAGGATTTTTATCATTGTGGCTTTTGTAATTCTGAGCACTGGAACTATATTATCTTACACCAGAGCTGCGTGGATTTCACTTGTTGGAGCTGCAGCAATTTTTGTTATTCTCCAAACCAGAATCAAGTTCACAACATTGGTTATGTCTTTTGCAGTGCTCTCAATTCTCGTGCTGCTCAACTGGACAAACATTACCATGGGTTTGCAGCAAAACAAACAAGAAAGTTCGGATGAATTAGGAGAACACGTGACTTCGATATCAAACGTTTCCTCTGATGCCTCTAATCTTGAACGTCTGAATCGGTGGAACTGTGCCCTCGAAATGTGGCGTCAAAAGCCTCTGCTGGGATGGGGCCCTGGCACCTATCAATTCTTTTACGCCCCTTTTCAGCGCTCGCAAGATCTAACAATCATTAGCACGCGGCGGGGTGACGGCGGGAATGCACACTCAGAATATTTGGGTCCTCTGTGCGAACAAGGAGTGCCCGGCATGGCCTTGATGATTTTACTACTCTTCTTCGTAAGTGCCTATGGGTTCAAATTGTATTATAAAATAAAGAATAAAGATGTAAGAATAGTCGTACTCTCCGCATATCTGGGGCTGATGACTTATTACATCCACGGAATATTAAACAACTATTTGGATACCGATAAAGCTTCCATTCCGTTTTGGGGATTCACAGCTATACTTGTGGCCGCAGATCTATATCACAGCTCAGATAAATCGACAACTCAAGATAGCCAAGTCATCGGTGAAGGGCATTGAGCCCTTGAATAAATTCAGTGCGTCAACAATTTTTGTATTAATCGTACCCACAGGTGCATGAATATTCGATAAGATTATTTTCTCCAATTGCTCTGTTCCAAACTCTTGCGCCACATCATTTTCTGTCTCTACGAGGCCATCTGTATAGCACACCAGCAAGCTGGCTGGGGGCAATGTTAACTCTCCTACTGCAATCTTTGGGATCTCCTCAAACATGCCCAATCCTATTGAGCCTAGTTTCAAAAGTTGTGTATACCCGTTGTCATCTGCGAGAATTGGAGGATTGTGCCCGCAATTGATGTATTGCAGCTTTCGTGTAGACTTATTGTAAGTGCCGAGAAAAAGAGTGATGTACTTCTCGCCCATGGCACTGTGCATTACGCGATCATTCAGCTCGGTAACGATTTCTTTTAGCTCTCCTTTTCTGTAAAGAAAAATAGATCTTAAATACGCTTGAAAATTGGACATCAAAAATGCCGCGCTCACGCCTTTGCCCGATACGTCAGCCATGCAAAACATCACTTCGTCGTTATTGAGTTGTACGAAGTCATAATAATCGCCACCTACTTGTTGGTGCGCCTTATACACTGCACTTACTTCAAAATCTCCCGTTTTTGGCAACGTATGAGGCAATAAAATCGCCTGCATTTCAGCCGCAAGTTCAAGCTCTTTCTTTACGAGCTCTTGTCGCATCTTTTCCTGTACGAGGTTTCTATTCTGAATAGCAACGACCAATACGTTTGTCAACGTCTCGATGAATCGCATGTGTTTGATCACCGGACTCATGCGCAATTCGTTTTCACCAACATCACCTAGCAAGAGATAAGCGATAGGCTTTTCATCTTGGTAAATTGGGATGATGATATCGAACGACTCCGTTTCTTTACCCGAAACGAGTGAAATACTCTTTTGCTTGAAAAAGGATTCTTCCTGTATTTGAGGAGCAATGCCTTCTGAGATTCCGTATGCGAGCAGACATTTCCAATGGCCTTCTTCTGTGTAGAGCATTAGTTTTTCAATGCTCAATTCTTCCCTTAGGACTCTCTCATATTCGGCCAAAAGTTCGTCAACAGAAAGATTCTCGTTGATTGCTTTTGTGATTTCCAAAAGAGCATTCAACTTAAAATCCCGCTGCTTAAGCTTTTCTGTGAGTCTGCCTATTCCCGCCATTACTTTTAAATGTCTGAGGCTATATTACGCCTAAATATTCAATTTCTCAATCACTTGTGGGAGTTTTCGTATCAAAGCTAGTTCTCTGTACTTCTGTCTCACCTCTTCTGCTGGACTTCCAAAATAAGTCTTTCCGCCCTCAAGATCTTTCGTGATTCCGCTTTGCCCTAATACGATAGCGCCTTTGCCCAATACCACATCAGAAGGCACACCTACCTGGCCCCAAAGAATCACGTTATCCTCTACCACCACACAACCAGCAATACCCACTTGCGCGGCAAACAAGCAATTTTTTCCGATTACGGTGTCGTGCCCAACGTGCACGTGATTGTCTATTTTCGTTCCTGCGCCTATGCGTGTGTCGCCTGTCAAACCTCTGTCGATTGCGCATCCCACGCCGATTTCTACACGGTCCTCTATTTCAACGCTGCCGCAAGTATGCATCTTTTCACGGCCTTCGGGGCGGGCTTTGTAATAAAAAGCATCGCCTCCCAAAACAGTGTTTGCGTGTATGATGCAATCCTCACCAATGTTGACGTCATCGTAGATGACCACTCCAGCATGAATGATAGAGTTAGATCCAATACTCACGCGATTACCAATCAATACTGATGGATGAATCTGCGCTGATGGTGCGATCTGTACGTTTTCTCCCCGATTGGATAACACCATTTTCCAAGGAGAAAAATGTCGGTTAAGTTTATTAAAATCCCTGCACGGATCATCTGAAAAAAGCAAAGCTTTACCTGCAGGACAAGTCACTTTTTGATTGATTAGAATCGTTGTAGCCGCGCTCTGGAGCGCTTTCTCATAATACTTTGGGTGATCTACAAATACCAAATCACCTGGCACTACCTTATGAATCTCGTTGATTCCTGTAATGAGAAAATTAGGATCACCTTCGAATTCGCAGTTCAAAAGTTGAGCAATTTGGGAAAGCGTTTGTGCAGGCGCAAGCTTCATAGCAAACTAGTATTTGGTCTCAAATGTAACATATGATTATAAAAATAGCTGTCCTCAAGTTGAAGACAGCTATTCTATATTCTAAAAAAGAAATTACTTCTTAATTCTCTCGTGATATTGGCCAGTAGTGGTATCCACTTTTACCCAGTCACCTTCATTGATAAAGAGTGGTACACGAATCTCAACGCCACAATCCAATTTCGCTGGCTTCATAGCATTGGTAGCAGTGTCACCCTTCAATCCAGGCTCAGTGTAAGTAATTTCACACTCGATGAAGTTTGGAAGATCGCAAGACATCGGAGCATCATCTTCTGTATTGAAAAGAACGATACATTTCATGCCTTCCTTCAAAAATTCTGGAGCACTGATCATTGGTTTTGGAATGCTGATTTGTTCAAAATCATCCAAGTTCATGAAGTTATAACCACCCTCATCGTTGTAGAGGTATTGATATTCGCGGGTTTCGATACGAACCACGTCAATCTTTACTCCTGAGTTAAATGTGTGATCGACAATTTTACCATTGTTGAGATTCTTGAGCTTCGTTCTTACAAACGCTGGTCCTTTACCAGGTTTTACGTGCAAGAATTCCATCACTCTCCATACGTGGCCTTCCATCTTAAAACAAAGACCATTTGAAATATCGGCTGTAGTAGTTGCCATGATATATAAATTTTGGGACGCGAAGATACAACAACAAAAGCAATTCAAAAAAAAAGCCCCCTCTCCGTTGGAGAGGGGGCTTCCTTCAATATTTTAGATATTAACGTACTACCAATTGGCTTGTAGCAACATTGCTACCAGCTTGAATTGATACACTGTAAACACCTGCATTCAAATTGTTGAGGTCAAGAGTCAAACGCTGTGCACCTGCGCTGCGTACGCCAAAGTTTTGATTAGACACTTGACGACCCGCAACGTCACGTACAATAACGTTTACATTCTCGCTGTTCAAAAGGTTGAACTCAACTGTAGCGTTTACATCAGCTGGGTTTGGATAAACCTTAGCACCTTCGATGTTACCTACAGTGATTTCGTTAGCGCTCACCAATGTTTCGTCAAGAACGAGACGAACAGATGGAGTGAAACCGAATCCTACGAACCAGTTGGTAACACCACCTGTACCGTAAGGACCGAAACCTACCATACCGAGGTCATCATCAGTTGGGTTAGACCAGCAGAAGAAACGGTCAGTGCTCTCGAAGCGACGAACTTCAGCAAAGTAAATTTTACCAGCTTCGAAGTTTGCAGCGTTATCGAGAAGTGGAATTCTTGTGTAAACTCCAGCATCTCCATCATCCATCATTTGTTGTGTGATAGAGAAAGGTAGAGACTGAGCAATAGTTTGGTTGGTTTGGATACCGTCTACTTCCTCGTAGATGAAGATCTGACAAGCAGTTCCTACATCAGAAGCATTACCTACCAAGAATTCAACAGCACCACCGAGGTCATTTGCATCAAAAGTGTAGCGACAAGCGAAAGCTGTCTCAGCATCGTTGTTCAAAGTTCTTTGCAACAAAGCATCTTCAAGGTTTTGACCGTAAACGTCTTCTGTAACGTCAATAGTCTTAACACGTGAGTTACCTGCTAATACTTCGTCTTCTGGAACACTGAAGTTTACTTCATAAGAACCTACAGTCTGTGGCAACAAGAAAGGATCAGTCCAAAGTGTATCTACAGTACCAGCAAGAATAGTAGCTGATGAAGTGTAGTTCACTCCATCAATAGTAACTGTCAATACTGCATCCTGATCGATTCCACCGTAGTTAGCAATCTCAGCACCCATTTGTACTTCGGTTACTGCAGCTTGTGACAATGGTATAGCACCATATTCAAAAGCATTAACGATTTCACCAACCCAAGCTTTTGTAACAGTCAAGTCGTTGTCTGGAGTTTCGAAAACTTCAACATCGTCAACCATCCAAGCATAACCGAAAGTACCCTTCCAACGGAAGCGCAACCAGATTTGGTCAACACCAGCTTCAGAAGCGATTTGAGTCAAGTTGAATACTTTAGTTGTTGGGTTTTCCACTGGATCTTGTGTTTCCATAGTAGGCCACAACTCGAAACGTGTACCAGCTGGAGCGTCAGCCACTTCATAAGTGGTAACGTCTGGCCAAGTCAAACCGTCTGTAGATACTTCTACCAAGCAGTACTCGTTACCATCGCTAGAACCACCGTCCCACATGCTGTAGAATGTTTGGAAACGAAGACTCACTTGGTCGATACCATTCAATGGAATTGGAGCTGCGCTTTGGAACCAGCAGTTCTCAACCCAGTTACCACCCGACTCACCACCGAACTCATCAGAGTCAACAAGCATGTAGCCGTTTTCAGCTGATGTAGATTGGATTGGGGCAATTGAAGCGAGACCTTCAGGCACTTCTGTACCACACTCGAAGTTGATACCAGTGATATAAGCACTGAATCCTTCGTCAAAAGCGTTGTAAATTTCCCAATCTGCACAGTTTGAGAAATCATTAGACCAAAGTACGTTTCTGTCACCAGACTCTTCTGCTGGAGTCACACGCACGAAATCACGTTCCATCTGCTTTCCAACTGCTTTTGCATTCGCCTTTTGTTGAGCGAATCCAGCAACAGAAGTAGTCACAGCTAAAGCAAGCAAGTAAATTTTCTTCATGTTATTTGATTTTATTCGTAAGAGGTTTTTTTTGAGTCGCCAAATATAAAAATTCCTGTTACCTAATCTACCACTTTTGTTTCAATTTTAGATTAAATAGAGGATTTCTATCATAAAGCGCTCTAATATACAAGGCTAAAGCTCAAAACCCTACTTCGCCGCCTTCTTCTTTTCTACTCTGCCCACCACTAAAATGCTAATTTCGTATAGCAACAATATGGGTAAAGCCACCAAAATTTGACTCGTAATGTCTGGAGGTGTGATAATTGCCGCTGCGATAAGGTTTACCACCAAGGCATGTTTGCGATACTTTTTCA
>CANGVZ010000031.1 GCA_947457285.1 Flavobacteriales bacterium
TCTGAATGCCTTCATGCGTATCCCAGACCTCACGAAGCGTGAGTCGGAGGAGTCGGATGAAGAAGAATGGAAAGCAGTTTTGAATTTGGTGAAAGAAGCTTACAAAAAATTCGATCACTACCGTACTACCGAAGGCGCGAAGCTGGAGGATGATTTTCGCAAGCGCATCGCGTTGATACTAGATGCGCGCGACGCCCTCGAAGCCCCCATTGCAGCGCGCACAGAGAAAATCAAAGAGCGACTCAAAAACAATCTAAGTGAATTTATTCCACTCGATAAGATTGATCCTAACCGTTTCGAGCAAGAGTTGATTTACTATTTGGAGCGCCTTGACGTAACGGAAGAATACCAACGCCTCACAACCAACTGCGAACACTTTGTAGATGAATTGAAAGAAGATTCTCAAGGAAAAAAGCTTGGATTCATTTCACAAGAAATCGGTAGAGAAATCAATACCATTGGAAGTAAAGCCAATGACAGTGATATGCAGAAGATCGTGGTGCGGATGAAAGACGAATTAGAAAAAATCAAAGAGCAAATTAACAACGTGCTCTAAGATTTTATCTATTTTCGCGCATGGAACTTAAAAAAGGGAAAGCCATTATCTTTTCTGCTCCCAGTGGCGCTGGGAAGACAACCATCGTGCGTCATCTTTTGAGTATTCCATCGCTCCGCTTATCATTTTCAGTATCGGCAACCAGCAGACCCAAACGAGGCAAAGAAGAAGATGGGAAAGACTATTATTTTCTGTCCGCCTCGGATTTTCAAACCCGCGTCAAAAACGGTGATTTCCTCGAGTGGGAAGAAGTTTATAAAGAACAGTATTACGGCACTTTAAAAAGTGAGATAGAGCGTATTTGGCAAAGTGGATATAATGTAATTTTTGATGTTGACGTGGTAGGCGGATTGAATTTGAAAAAGATTTTTGGTGAAAACGCGCTCGCCATTTTCGTTCAGCCTCCAAGCATTGAAGTGCTGAATTTTAGATTGAGAAATAGATCTACTGAAACTGCCGAGAAAATCGCCATGCGCATAGAGAAAGCTGCACACGAAATGCAGTTTGCCCCTCAATTCGACTTTATCTTAATCAACGATCAGTTAGAAGAAGCTTTGAAACAAGCGGAAGCTAAGGTGTCCGAATTTGTTCAGTCATGAAAAAAATCGGGCTCTACTTCGGATCATTCAATCCCATCCATCTCGGACATTTAATTATCACGGACTATTTCGTTCATGCGGGTATTTTTGACGAAGTACGTCTAGTGGTAAGTCCTCACAATCCATTGAAGAATATTGAAGATCTTGCTCCGGAAGCAGACCGCGCCGCAATGTGCAATCTTGCAGTTGAAGGCATGAAAAATGTGAGTGTCTCCACCATAGAATTTGATTTACCCAAGCCATCATATACCATCACCACGCTCAAAGCTTTTCAAGAAAAAGAAGCGGATTCCAAGTTTTCATTGATAATTGGAGAAGATAGTCTTTTACATTTTGAAAGATGGAAAGATTATGACAAGATACTTTCAGACTATGAGGTGTTTGTCTTTCCGAGAGTAATCGCTGAAGCAGACCGAATGAATATTCGGTCAAAAAATTATCCAGTAAAACTTGTAAATGCGCCCATCATAGAGATTTCATCGACCTTCATTCGCTCTCGAATCAAAGAAGGCGGAGAGATACGACATTTTGTAACGGAAGATGTGAGAAAATATCTTGAAAAAACAGGGCTTTACCGATAGAAAAACGGGAGATTATTAGCATCTTCGTCTTATCATGATTGCAAACGATAACAAGAAAATATTCACCTTTCTTATAGCTGCTTTTGTAGTTGTAAGTCTTTTGGTGATTCTCTCCACCGGCGCTCATCAAGGTGGAGATACGTATCAGCACTTTATGATTGCCAAGTGGGCATTCAAACATCCATATTTATTCTTGGATCATTGGGGCAAGCCATTTTTCACTGCACTGTTTGCGCCCGCCTCCCAACTTGGATATACCGCAGCCAAGCTACTTAATACGGTACTCGGATTTACGGCCGCTTGGTATACATTCTTACTAGCAAAACATTTTCGTCATCGCTTGGCCTGGCCAGCAGCGTTTATGCTCCTTTGTGCGCCGATTTACTTCGTGCATCTCAATTCGGCCATGACCGAAATTTTGTTTTCGACCATTATCATCGTTTCGACATATTACATCGCAACAGAGCGCTGGTATGCTGGGGCATTGATATTGTCTTTTTTACCATTCGTGCGCACGGAAGGGTTTGTATTAATTCCATTTATATCACTATGGTTTTTGATGCATAAAAAATGGCTGCCCTTCATAGCGCTGGGGTTTGGAACGATCGTATACAGCATTCTTGGAGGCCTATTTTTCTTTCATGATTTCCTATGGGTATTCAATAAAAATCCATACGAGGTAGAGCTTGACTTTTATGGTAGCGGCAACTGGCATCATTTCATTTCTACGAATTATGTCACTTGGGGCGTTCCAACATTTATCGCCTTATGCGCTGGTACTTATTGGTTGGCGCGAACGGCGCGACGACATTTCAATACACTTGAAATTGAAATTAAAAAAGAACTTTTTCTTGTGGTGCTTCCTGCGATTGTATTTCTTCTTTTCCACAGTTTGGCCTGGTGGTTGGGCAAACTATCCAGTGTCGGAGAGATACGCGTATTGGCATCGGTAATGCCGCTCTATGCAATCATTGCGAGCCGCGGTTTCAACTGGATGGTCGAAAGGTTTGCAGATGACAAAAAGAAGAGTATTCGATTTCAAACATTTTATTGCGTGCTTATTCTAGTCATGCCCTTTCTCTTTTTTCCTCTTCCCATGAAGCGCATGAAAGGGCAAGCAGTGATGCACGATATCTCAGAATGGTTGGAAGAACATCCTTATCAAGGAAGAGTTTGGTATTTCGATCCACAGATTGCATTTGAAGCAGATGCCGATCCATTCGAACCTACCATCATTCGACCTTATTTTTTCAAAAAAGATTCTCTTCCTGCGCAGCGCCTGCGACGCGGTGATATTTTGATTTGGGATGCACATTTCGGGCCTAACGAAGGGCGCACACCGCTTTCACAATTAAGTGATACGTCGCAATTTCAAATGCTCAAACTTTTCAAACCAGAAAAACCCTTCGAGACATTTGATAGTGTGAATTATGAAGTGAAAGTTTTTTTGAGGAAATAAATCCTAAACCGCTCTCAGAGCAGCCTTCAACTCTCCCAGTTTGAAGGGTTTCATTTCATTAATCATCAACTTTCCTTTGCTTGTATTTGAGGAAACGGCTGCCATCCGTGGCTTTCCACCGCTCGCTTCAACTGCAATTATTCTTACAGACTGATTACTTGGAATATCATTGAATACTACCACTCCATCTACTACTGTACCTAGCATTACACCGCGAATTCCAGTAAACACGCAACTCACCGAAGTTTTATCAGGGAATGGGACATGTACAAAAAAGTCTTCCTTCTTTTTGAAATTCACAAATCGATCGCAGTTTAGCCAGCCCAACTGATTAGAATTGTAAATGTAAAAATCCATGTCTGCTTTGGCTACTGCTCCCAATTCTAGTGAATCCCCTCGACCATATTTTCTCTCAAATTGAGCCAACTCGTTGCCTCTATGAATTCCGATTTCTCTTCCGAACTGCAGCACTACTGCGTGGTCCTCATCATATTTATTCATAAATGACCTCATATTCCATTGCGGCATCTGATCAATCATTTTGAGAATTTCCAAATCATATCTTGGAACCGAAGCCTTAGAAAGATGGCGCTCCTTCACCCATCCATCCGGATCCAATTTCAATGTTACCTCTGTCTGATAATTCAAAGCACAAAACTCATCTACCATCTGCAACGGAGGATTGAAATTCGCAACAAACCAATTATTGACTAAGGTTCCGTCTAAGAATGTCCAGGTATAATAATCCATCAACGAAATCTTCGTGTTCCTCCTAAAATACGATCTGTTGATTTGAATGAAACACGTATCATTCTCGGGCATTGAGCTCAGTACAGCTCCGTTATTACTACTTGCGATAGAATCCGCGGTGTTATCAGCCAACGTCCAATTGATTATGCCGCTACTTTCTCTCTTTCCATAAAACAGTTGAAAATCTTCCTTGTCGCTTTTTTGAGGGAAAGAAACCGAATAAGAACGGCCCTCTGAAATTTTCAATTTCTTTCCATCCGCTATTGCCTCCAAATAAACCATTCCAGCGGTTTCAATAAGTTCCCCATTACTAGTGGTAGAAAGTTTATTAAGCAGAATCTCTGTCATATCATAGCACTCCGTTAGTGCCAATGTGATGGGGCCTTTAGGATTCGTTCCGTCTTCATGAACCAAGATATTTGCGGGAAATTCGATCATTGTGCCCATCGCGCCAGTAATGGAAACAGGAGCATCATTTGAAATAGTAAAAATTTGAGGAGCCTTTTTATATGAACTAAACAATTCCTCTACCGACTCTTCAGAGGCCACAGCTTCTGTAAATGCTGATGCGACTATCGTTTCAGGAGAAGGTTCGAAAGCAGATGCACTCGCAATCGGACTGTTTTGATTGACCGATACTGACGCGGCCGAAAGTTGAAAAAAGTAGATAGCAGTTGCCAAGCCCAATGCCGATGAGGCGAAGACGATTTTTTTCTTCATGGTAATAAGGTATTGTGGAGGCGAGACAAAGCGTGAACGCAAATCTTCAACGCATATTTTCAAAAAGCGAAAAATTCCAAAACCCTCAAAAACGTGACATTCTCGGAATCAAATCCGAAAATGTTATATCTTTTTCGGAATCAAATCCGAAATTGTTATAATTTTGCAATATGATCGAACGTCATCTGGAGAGCATTGTTTTAAAAAAAATCCCGTCTGACAAGGCCATTATCATACTTGGACCAAGGCAGGTAGGCAAGACCACCTTGCTCGAAAAAATTTCAAGTCAATTGAAAAATGAAGTAATCTGGATGAACGGAGACGAACAGGACGTGCAAGAATTATTTCAAAACGCTTCTGCAACACGTCTCAAAACCATCTTTGGCAAGGCCACAACCATCATCATAGATGAAGCACAACGCATTCCTGAGATTGGGCTGCGCTTAAAACTGATAACAGATAAAATCAAAAATGTACAAGTAATAGTGAGTGGAAGCTCTGCATTCGAGTTGGGAAATACCATCAACGAATCATTAACAGGTCGAAAATGGGAGTACAAAATGTTTCCACTTACCTTTTCTGAAATGGTAGCACATCACGGCTTGATGGAAGAACGTAGACTCCTTCCCCACCGTTTAACTTATGGCTACTATCCAGAAATAGTAACACACCCCGGCGAAGAAGAAGAACGCCTAAGAGAGCTGACAGAAAGTTATTTGTATAAAGATCTCTTAACTCTTGACAGTATAAAGAAATCCAGTACCATCGTACATCTTCTGCGAGCCTTGGCGCATCAAGTAGGTTCACAAGTCTCATACAGCGAACTGTCGCGAGAAGTAGGCGTTGACATGAAGACTATTGAGAAGTATATTGATATACTGGAAAAAGCATTTATACTATTTAGACTTGGGAGTTATAGCAACAATCTCAGAAATGAATTATCAAAAAGTAAGAAAATTTATTTTTATGATAATGGTATTCTAAATGCCTTACTCAACGATTTTAGCATGCCCGAAGTAAGGTCTGATGTCGGTAAACTATGGGAGAATTTTTTCATTGCAGAGCGCTTCAAAATGAATTCTTATAACAAAAGTGGATCATTACTTTACTTTTGGAGAACCCGACAACAACAAGAAATAGATTTACTCGAAGTAAAAAACCAGAAGATAGAGGCATTCGAGCTCAAATGGAGTGAAAACAAAAAAGTAAAAATCACCAAGACCTTTACAGACGCTTATAGCAATGCTACAGTTCATATTGTAACACCAAAAAATTTTGATGAATTCCTTGCAATATGAATAATCCAAACTTATACCTCGCCATCAAAAATTTAAGCGTTTCATTTCGCACCGATATGGGAGTGAAGAAAGTATTGCACGATGTATCTTTTGATGTTTACAAAGGACAAACGACGGCCATTGTAGGAGAATCAGGAAGTGGAAAATCTGTTTCTTCTCTGAGCATCATGCAACTTCTCAAAGCTGGAAATGTAATCTTCGACGGCGGTGAATTTTTTCTAAAAGAAAATAAAATACTCCCCAGCGATAAAGTGCTGCGCTCGCTTCGTGGAGATAAGATTGCTATGATCTTCCAAGAGCCGATGACGAGTCTCAACCCTGTAATGCGCGTGGGAGAGCAGGTCGCGGAAACCTTGCGTTTGCATCGCGAGCTCAATACGAAACAAGCACGAGCGCGAGTATTAGAGCTTTTTAAAGAAGTGAAATTGCCACGACCTGAAGAGATGCTCGATCAATATCCACATCAATTGTCAGGAGGTCAGCGACAGCGAGTGATGATTGCGATGGCTATTGCAAATGAACCTGAATTGCTCATCGCGGATGAACCGACGACCGCGCTGGATGTGACCGTGCAGAAGTCAATTTTAGATTTGCTAAAAGAATTACAGCAACGTTATAATATGTCGATGATCTTCATCACGCATGATCTTGGCGTGGTGAAAGAAATAGCACATCACATCGTAGTGATGCAACAAGGAAAGGTGATTGAAAAGGGAATAGCAAACGATATTCTGAACCAACCTAAGGAGGTTTACACAAAAGGTTTGATGGCATGCCGACCTGTACCAGGCAAGAAAATAGCGCGTTTACTAACCATTGAAGATTTTACCAATCAAAATGCGCCACAAATCGAAGAGATAAAATCCAACTCCGCATTTGAAAAAGAACTCATCCGCGTAGAGCACATCACCAAGCGCTATACTTCTTATAAAGGCTTTTTTAAAAAAGAAAAAAAAGAAGTTCTTGCTGTGAACGATGTAAGCTTTACAATTTACGAAGGCGAAGCCTTAGGGCTTGTCGGCGAGAGCGGATGCGGAAAGACAACTCTGAGTAGAATCTTGTTGGGTCTAATTCCCGCTTCTGAGGGAAGCATTATTTACAAAGGAAATGACTTGACAAAAATGAGTGCCATAGAATGGAAGAAATGGCGCAAAGAACTTCAAATCATTTTTCAAGATCCTTATTCCGCATTAAATCCTAAACATTCGATACGACAAATTCTCACTGAACCTATGTTGCATCATGGTATCAGATCGAATGAAAAAGATGCTGTGACTCGAGCGCAGGAACTCCTTGAGAAAGTTGGGATGACGGCAGAAGCGTTGGATAAATATCCTCACGAATTCAGTGGCGGACAGAGACAACGAATTGTGATAGCGCGTGCATTAAGTGTTGAACCCCGTTTTATTATTTGTGATGAAAGTGTGGCAGCGCTCGATGTATCAGTGCAAGCTCAAGTATTGAATTTGTTGACCGATTTAAAGAGAGAATTTGGACTCACCTATTTGTTTATCTCTCATGATTTGAGCGTTGTCTATCAAATGTGCGATCGCATCATGGTCATGAACCGCGGCTGCATCGAAGAACTGAATACCGCAGAAAATGTTTTTCACCGCAGCCAATCGGAGTACACACGCTCATTGCTAAAGTCGATCCCACGTTAGCGACGGAGGGACGAGCGACTGGCGACGGGGTACGGAATAGGAGATAGGAAATAGGAGATAGGAAATAGGAAATAGGAGATAGGAAATAGGAGATAGGAAATAGGAGATAGGAAATAGGAGATAGGAGATAGGAGATAGGAAATAGGAAATAGGAGATAGGAAATAGGAGATAGGAAATAGGAGATAGGAAATAGGAAAACGGAGCGGACATAAAATAGGCTTGGAGATCTTGTGGGATCGATGCCAGACCCCGTTAGGGGTCCAACGTTTGTAGCAACGAGTAGGTTGCGCGTTATATCGACCCCGTAGGGTACGCACACAAGCCGCGAATGTATTACGGACGAAACGACCAAAAACGACGAAGAGAATAATTCAGAATTCAGAATCTCCTTGTTCCTTGTTCCCAAAACCCCCTTGTTCCCTGTTCCCGTTCTCGTTCCACTACCCCCCCATGCCAATTAGGCTCTCAACTTCACGACGGAGGCGCTCGGTGTACAATGTATGATACTTTCCTGTACTGGGACCATAGAAACCCGTGTGGATTTTTCGCACCTTTCCTTCTTTGTCAATGATGATAGAAGTAGGATAAGACATGATGGCATTGAGACCTGAAAAAACTTGCGCTGCTTTGTCTTTGCTCAACTCGCCGCCGATATAGACTTCGTAAGGAAGGTCAAATTGATTTTTATAGTGAGCCACCGCTTTTGCGTGTTTCGAAAATTCTGTACCGCGCTCGAATGCCACGGGAATAATCGCTACAGCATCACCAAACTCAGCGGCCACTTGTCTCCAAAACTTCGTTTCGTCTGTGCAATTAGGACACCACGAACCGAAGATTTGTATGACACTGACTTTTCCTTTTAATTTTTCTTTATTAAAAACAACTGAATCACCTGTTGCACTTCTTACAGTGAATGCCAATTCTTCAACACCATCTTTCAGATAAGTCAAACTATCAGGATCACGCAATTTTGCGTTTGCATCCAATCGTGCATTCCACAATTCACTATGATGCTTTCCAGAGTTGAACTTGCCATCCACGATACTATCTCCTTTCATTTCACCAGAAAAGTAAAATAGATGCGCTCCGTCAAAACAGCTCAGATAAAAACTACCATCGTCCTTTGATTCACCTTGAAGGTAGCGGTAGTCGCCTGTTTCTGTCATGAATGTTCCCGTCATAGTTCCCTTTTCAGAATGGAAGACACCGACCGCTTTGTACGCACAATCTGGACAATCATATGAAAATGTTACGTCATACGTTTTATCTGCAAAGCTTGATTTTGTTTGTAGAGAAGAACTGCCTTTGCTGGCTTTAAACTTTATCTTGTAATTTTCTCTTGCCTCATCTTCCCAGTATCCTTCGATGCTGTCATTGCTTTTGATTACATAGTGCAGAGAAGAGAGATACGGCTCAATACGAGCTATCAAGGTATCTCCAACACCAGTGGTATGTTTGAGTTGAATGCGCTCTTCTCCATTGATAAGAATAAACGATCCCGTTGAATCGACTAACATACGAGCAGGTATGGAAGCTGTATTTGAGGAGTCGCTAATATCAAAAACCAACTTCCACTCGCCTGGAGTGATTTTATTTGAGCTTGCGTCTTTAGAGGATTCGCTGCAGGAGAAGAGAGAAAGAAGAATTAGGGTGTAGAGGAAATATTTCACAAACAGGGTAATTATTGCGTAGTACTTAGATAGACGAAGAGGCATCCTTTCGGATGCCTCTTTTTCTTCTCTCTATTAATTTTATTAGAAATCAAATTTTATACCTTGTGCTAAAGGCAATTGATTGCTGTAATTGATCGTGTTTGTTTGACGGCGCATGTAAGCTTTCCAGCTATCAGAGCCGCTTTCACGTCCACCGCCAGTTTCTTTTTCACCACCGAAAGCACCACCAATCTCAGCACCTGAGGTTCCAATATTCACGTTAGCAATGCCACAATCCGAACCTTCTGCTGAAAGGAAATATTCTGCTTCACGCATGTTGAGCGTCATGATAGAAGAACTCAAGCCTTGATTTACACCGTTTTGTTTTGCCACAGCCTCTTCGATAGACTGGTATTTCATGATGTAAAGAATTGGAGCAAACGTCTCGTGTTGAACAATCGCCAAGTCTGTGCCGCTTACTTCAATGATCGCAGGCTTCACATAACAACCGCTTTCAAAACCCTCGCCCTTCAAAACACCACCGGGCACCACCACTTTACCACCTTGAGCGATAGCATCAGCGATGGCTTTTTCATACATATCCACCGCGTGCTTATCGATAAGCGGACCTACGTGATTATTCTGATCCAATGGATTACCAATTCTTATTTGGCTATATGCCGCTACCAACTTCGCTTTCAAATCCTCGAAAATTGATTCGTGGATAATCAAACGTCTTGTAGTGGTACAACGTTGTCCGGCAGTACCTACAGCACCAAAGACGATTGCAGGGATAGCCAATTTCAAATCTGCATTTGGCGTAACGATGATGGCATTGTTTCCTCCTAATTCGAGAAGGCTTCTACCAAAACGCTCTGCCACCATAGAGCCTACGATACGGCCCATACGTGAACTGCCTGTTGCACTCACGAGTGGAACCCGATTATCTTTCGTCATCATTTCACCCACTCGGTAGTCGCCGGTAATGATACCGCTAATACCTTCAGGTAGATTATTTTCTGCTGCTACTTCATTCCAAATATTTTGACAAGCGATGGCACAAAGCGGCGCCTTTTCAGAAGCCTTCCATACGCACACATCACCGCAAACCCAAGCCAATGCGCTATTCCAGCTCCACACTGCAACCGGGAAGTTGAAAGCGCTGATAATTCCAACCACACCTATTGGATGCCACTGTTCGTACATCCGGTGACCGGGGCGTTCACTATGCATGGTGAGACCATACAGTTGACGGCTTAAACCTACAGCAAAGTCACAGATATCAATCATCTCCTGTACCTCACCCAAACCTTCCTGAAGGCTCTTTCCCATTTCATAGCTCACGAGCATTCCGAGCTCTTGCTTGTATGCTCTCAAGCGGTCACCATATTGACGCACGATTTCACCACGCTTAGGGGCGGGCATCTTTCTCCACATTTTGAAAGCCTCGGTAGCAGCATCCATTACCTTTTCATAGTCTGCATCAGTAGTGGAAGTGACCGAAGCTATTAATGCTCCATCCACGGGAGAATATGAATCGATCAATGCACCCGCACCAAAAAAGTGCTTACCAGTGCTTGTTCCTTCGTTTACTTTTTTTAGACCCAATTTGGTCAATACAGGGCTGATATTCAATTCCGCAGAAGTTGCAGTGCTCATTGTTAAAAATTTTGCGGCGAAATTAAGCGAAACTGCTTGATTTATTGGTGATAAATGAACCTTTACCCATAAAATCTTCGTGTAAAATTTACACCATCTTTACAGAAAAGAACCGATATACTTACATTAGCGCCCACTTTTAGTATAAAAAACAATTAGCATGAGTTCACTTAAGGCAGTGATTACAGCAGTTCAGGGCTATGTCCCACCGGATGTGCTTACCAATGCCGACCTTGAGAAGATGGTCGACACAAACGACGAATGGATTCGTTCGAGAACGGGGATTGAAACACGACACATTTTAAAGGGAGAGGGACTCGGAACCAGCGACATGGGTGCCGAAGCCGTGAAAGGTCTTTTGGCCAAGCGCGGCATTGAAGCCAATGATATCGACTTATTAATATGTGCAACAGTTACGGGCGACCATATCTTCCCGGCTACCGCTAATATTATATGTGATAAAATTGGTGCAAAAAAAGCCTTTGCTTATGATATAAACGCCGCGTGTAGCGGTTTCCTATTTGCCTTAGCCACTGGCTCTCAATTTATTGAAACAGGCAAATACAAAAAAGTAGTGATTGTGGGAGCGGATAAGATGTCTGCGATTATAGACTACACAGATCGCACTACTTGCGTACTTTTCGGTGATGGTGCGGGTGCAGTATTGCTCGAGCCCACCACTGAAAATTTAGGAGTAATGGACTCAGTATTAAAGTCTGACGGTAATGGACGTCACTATTTGCACCAAAAAGCAGGTGGTTCGGTAAAACCACCGACACACGAAACCATTGATGCGCGGGAGCACTACGTATTCCAAGACGGACAGCCGGTGTTCAAAGCGGCCGTGGTGGGAATGGCAGATGTTTCGGCAGAAATCATGGATCGCAACAATCTCAAAGCAGACGACGTGGCTTATCTCGTGCCCCACCAGGCGAACCTCCGCATTATAGATGCTACGGCGAAGCGCATGGGCGTAGGTAGCGAGAAAGTTATGATAAACATTCAGAGATATGGTAATACCACCTCTGGTACCATTCCACTTTGCTTGTGGGAGTGGGAAAACAAATTAAAGAAAGGCGACAACCTCGTGCTCGCAGCCTTCGGCGGCGGTTTCA
>CANGVZ010000032.1 GCA_947457285.1 Flavobacteriales bacterium
ATCAGGAGTTTTTCTTCTTTGGTTCTGCGAACCTTTCCCTTTTTTTCTGTTGACATAACTCTACAAATTTATTGCTAGTTTCGTCCGATTAATTAGGGGGTTAAAACAGGATTGGTTAGCTTAGTTTTTGCCACTTTATCGTTTCTAAAAAAAGAAAATCAATACTTATCCTTCTTAGCAATATGTTTGAGTGGAATGGTCTTTTTTCTATTCTTCATCAAACTGTGGACTTTTTTGATATAACTACATCTAGACTCTC
This sequence comes from Flavobacteriales bacterium, assembly GCA_947457285.1. Classification (GTDB taxonomy): domain Bacteria; phylum Bacteroidota; class Bacteroidia; order Flavobacteriales_D; family Sanyastnellaceae; genus JAIXWP01. The sequence goes on from CANGVZ010000032.1 coordinate 260, forward strand.
TCGCTGGCCCCATGCAAAATATCTATAAAATCTAATATACAAAGGACAAGAAAAATGAATTTAAAGTAATCTAATCGATATTTAACAAGTTTTTTTTTATACTCCTTCAAGAATATAAGCCCACAAATAAATACAGAATCATACAAAACAAAATCAATTATGAAAAAAGCTGAAATTATACTTGCAATATTGGCAATCCTCGCTCTCATTTTCAACTTGAATTTTGTACCCGGTGCAAGTGCATTGACCGTTCTAAGCCTCTCCTCACTTGCAGTGCTCTACATGTACTTCAGTTTTGCCCTATTCAATGATGTCAGACTTCGGAATATATTCAAGAAAGGCACATTTACCGAGATAAATAAGATGAGAACTTTCGGAGCAGCGGGCGCTGGAATTGCGCTTGCTATAACAATCATTGGTATCATGTTTAAAATTCAATTATGGCCTGGGGCAGAATTGCAATTAAGAATGGGACTTCTTGCACTTGCCTTTGTTACGGCCATTGGATTATTCAAATATCTCAAAGAGAAATCGCCCTTTTATCTGCGAGTTTTCAAGAGAGCAGCAGTTGTTGGAGGACTCGGATTAACTCTAATGTTCAGCTCCGAGACCGCATGGCTTGAAATCAGATACAGAAATCACCCCGAATATGTTGAAGCCGTGAAAAAGGCCCTAGCGGAACCAGATAATAAGGAACTATGGGAAAAAGTAGAAATTGAAAGAAAAAAAATCAATAATGAGCACGTTGAGCAAGGTCAGGAATAAAGCATCCCTCATACCTTAGGCGCTATGATGTTGAGAATTTATTTCATATTGATTTTTATTGTGACTGCACCAAGCCTATTTGGTCAGAAACACAGGACGTCTCACTCATCAGATATAGAGTTCGCTAGCAAGTTGTATAGAAATGCTTTTTTCAATAGCCTTAATACTATTGACTCATACAACATAAACTCGCCAGTTCACCTTATCGGTATTTCAAAGAGCGGAAAAATGCTATTGACGCGAGGTGAGGATTTCGATGGCCACTTTTCCTACTGTCAAATTTTACCAAAACGCATTCGAATCAACGATACTATTCAGCCAATAATAAAAGGCTTTGTCTTTGGATTTGGATACGGAAGAGATTTATTTAGAGGGTCCAAATCCATCGATATGATTGCTAGTATTGGATTCAACACAGGTCGCATTAAGCTAAGTGATAAAGAGTCAATTAACCAAGTCAATCCATATTTCGCCCCTAAGATCTCATTACAACCAAGACTCAACTTCAATAAGATCATCATCTCTTTTCGAGTTGAATATGAGTACGACATTTCGCGATCGAATTGGTTAAATCGAAGCAATCAATCTACCCAATATCGAGATGTAAATAACTTTAATCAAACCTCCCTGATTTGTTTTGCTTCCATTGGCTACAGCCTTGCACAAAAACCTCCTTGGGCGAAATACCAACAATCGAGCGAAATTTTGTGTTCATTTCATTGAACAAAGAAGTTATCTAAATTCAGAATCTATTTTTAAACATAAGATAAAAAGACCATAGAATGATTCAAAAAGGAAAATGGACTGGATACTACAGTTTCAACAATGAGCAAATTAATAGGATCAGAGGTTTTGAGAAAACCTTCTTTGAAATAGAAATAATGTCCATTAATGAGAGCACATTTGCCGGAAAAATTCAGGATGATACTGCTACAGGGGGGACGGAGGGAATCGGAGAGATTTCGGGTAAAATAATTCATAATAAAATTCACTTTGTAAAATTAATGCCCGTACTGACTTTGCTCACTGACAGAAACGGAACGAGAAAAACCTTCAACAAGAAGCATCGTCCCATATACTATACTGGACAGTTATCAAATGATGGGCAAACGGCTTCGGGTACATGGAGGTTTAAACTTGGTGTTATATGGACAGGGATTTTTCCTATACTTGTTAAACCCTCAAAAGGGACTTGGTCAATGATGGTAAAGAAGTGAAAAAATTGAACAATGAGTAGTCTAAACAACATCGAAAAAGGACTGTATTTGGAAAACCTGGAAATACTTATTCCCTGGAAAACTTCATTGGACGATATAAGCTTATACGGAAATCCAGAAATAAAAGTACTTTCGCCTCAGAGGACTGACGCTATTTGGAGGAATGCCAGTATCTTCGGTGGACTAACTTTAGATCTGACTGCCATGTTTTGGGAGACACTTTTTAGAAGAAACAAATTCTACAGTGCTCATGCCTATATTGACGGAGATTCATTTACTAAATACAAACCGTTTCTTGACTACCACTTCCATCAGCAGTCAAGACAAGTGAATCAGAATTCTCTTGAATATTACTACAAATGGAAAATGAACAAATGCTCCATAAAACTAGGAAAAGGTGATCGATTTGGAGAATACTATTACATCCAAATTGATCGGAAAATTATCTAAAAACTATTTGCAAAAAGTGACAAATATTAAACTATTATTTCTTGGTTTAGTCTTGATTAGTCAGGCTTGTCTTGGCCAAGATACCATTGTGACAACTGAAAGATTTTTAATTGGTTCTACCGTACTCGTTGGAAGTAATAGAAATATGGAAAGTTGTATCATGCACGGCAAAATGTAATTACCATTTATACTTTGAATAATGAGAAAATCAAGATTCAAAACACTATTACTTGGACTGACAGCAGGTGTTGTGTATGCTTTCCTTGTATCCATCTTGGTGACGCACTTCCACGAAAATGTATCCATCGCTTACATATTCGTCCTTCCTCTCATATTGGGTGCGATACCTGTGCTGTTTTCTACTAAAGAACAACTGAAGTCATACAAACTATACTTAATTCTCCCTTGGGGAATTACCCTTACCTTCTTCTTTCTCTCGTGGGCATTCAACTTTGAAGGAATGATCTGTTTAACTATAATTATAGCTCCCTTCCTTATCGTTGGGACGCTTGGTGCCTTAATTTACCGACTTATTAAACTTAAAAATGAAGGAAAAGGAACAAAATTGTACATATCCCTTGCCTTACCTCTCGTTTTTCTTTCCATAGAACATAATATTCAACCCACAGATCAAATTCATACTGTTCAAACAACCATCGAAATAGAAGCCAATCAAACCGCGACTTGGGACAATTTGAAAAATGTAAAAGACATTCAACCCCATGAAATAGAAACTCATTTTATTCATTTAATTGGAATCCCTAAACCAATTAGCGGAGTACTCGATAAAGAAGGAGTTGGTGGCATAAGGCACATCACCTGGGAGAAGGGAATAAAATTCGAAGAACATATCACTAATTGGGATGAAAATAATGGCTTTGCATACGATATCAATGTTGATCCAACTTCCATTCCACCTACTACCCTCGACGAGCACGTTATGATTGGTGGTAAGTACTTTGACGTTTTGAAGGGAAGTTACAAAATCGATTCTGTCAATGAAACTAAATGCATGGTCACGCTGACCTGCACTTACAGGGTGACTACCAACTTAAATTTTTACAGCAAGCTATGGGCAGATTTCATTCTCAACGACTTCAACGAAATGATTCTTGAAGTAATCAAAAAGAGAAGCGAAGCGAATCCAATTTCTAGTAATTCAGATAAGGTCTTCACTCAAGCCACCGACTGTCCAGTAATAAAGGATACCGCTGCATTCATCACAGAGCTTCGTGAGGTTTTTAATCTCAAGTTGGAGGATAGTAATTCTGAAAAAGATGAAATAACAGCCTTTCTGAAGGTTCAATTTTACGGTTCAAAACACGACTATATTTTTATTGAATATGATTATAAAACGGGCCCCGACGCTGCATGGCCCTGGAAATATCAGGTGATATTAACTTCAGAAGGAAAAATGGTACACCTTGCATCCGCTATACGCTATGATTTCATAGAAATTTTCAAAAATGAAAACCCATTTCTTCTGACAGTATCTTCTACTAGCAAGGGCAATGGAGGACATGAAATCTACAGAATATCAAATGACACATTGGAGAATTTACTTGAATTTAATCTTGATTCTTCTCCAAGAACCTACGACGCTCACGAAGACAATAGCATTAACGAGCCAGTTGAATTGAAGCCCGTCATAAAAGATTACAACGCAGACGGATTAAATGACATTTCCTTCAATGGAAAGGTTGTTCTTATTCAAGGGCTAACAGAAAATGGTGATTGGTATGACGGAGAAACAATTAATGGCAAATCAAATCTTTATTCCATTGATAATCCTTTCAAAAAAATACCTGTAGAACTCATATTCCTCTACGACAAACAGACTAGGCGCTTTCGAGTAAAGGAGAATTATTACGAAAAATATGGGTTCACATACTAAGTCCACTCAAAATTAACAGCAAAGCCATATCTCCAAAAACTGGTACTATTCCTTTATATATGTAAGAATAATTTCACCGCAAAGCTCCCATAGGGACGCAGCGCTGAGGGCGCAAAGAAGTCCTCTCAATTATTGAAATCACCTTTAAAAGGCCCGAAATAAGGCTACATTACCAGTCCTCAACAGATTGTACGTCTAAAATTCATATATTTGTACGTATTATTTGAAGATATGGATACCAAACTCACACTCAAGCTCAGCCAAGATGTTATTGAAAAGGCAAAAGTTTATGCAAAATCGAAGAAAACGAGCCTTTCAAATCTTATTGAAAATTACCTTCAAAACATCACCGATAACTCAACAAAAAATGAGGATGAAATAACTCCAATAGTAAAAAGTTTATCTGGAATTATTAAACTTCCCAAGAACTACGATTCGAAAAAAGACTATGCTGACTTCCTTACAAAAAAATATAAATGATGAAAAAAGTCTTTGTTGACACCGATATCATCATCGACTTATTGGCTATGCGAGAACCACACTACCAATTCTCAGCCCGACTTTTTTCAAAAGCCGACGAAGGTGATTTGAAGATATACGTTTCGTCGCTTTCATTCTCTAATTTAAATTATATCCTATCAAGACAATATTCCGCTGCTCAAGCGAGAAAAAAGCTCTTGACTTTTAAAGCGCTCGTAACTGTATTAAGCGTCAGTGATAAATCTGTAGAACTAGCACTAAACTCAGATTTCAATGATTTTGAAGATGCACTCCAATACTTCACCGCATTGGAGCACAAAATCACAACTTTATTGACAAGAAATTTAAAAGACTACAAAAAGGCAAATATTTCAGTACTTACAGCCGAACAATACTTGAAGTCATTTTGATCTGATAGCCAAAAGGCACCTTGATTGTCAACAAGAAATTCTCCTTTAGCAAAACGTACATTATTTTGTACAAAATTACGTACATTTGTGTAAAACGTTCAACACTATGAAAGCGATATCAATTTCAACGTTGAGAAAAGGCATGAAAGAATATTTCGACTATGTCTCACAATCAATGGAAGTAATTATTGTTCCTCGAAACAAGGAAGAAGAAGCAATTGTAATTATGTCTATTCAAGAGTATAATTCTCTCAAAGAAACAGAACACCTGCTGTCCACTAAGGCCAATCAAGACCGACTCCGCAAGTCAATTGATCAAATGACTAGTGGCAAAACAGTCAAGTTTAAACCATAATATTTCCAGAGCTTTCTTTATGAATATTGAATTCACAGAAATTGCTTGGGAAGATTTTTCCTATTGGATTGAGAACGATGAAAACATTGTGGCGAAAATCAAGGAGCTTATAAATGCCATCAGTAAAGACCCTTATAAAGGAATTGGGAAACCGGAGTCATTAAAATTCGGATTGAAAGGTTTCTGGTCACGCCGCATTACAAGCGAACATCGATTGGTATATAAAGTAAGTGGCACAAAAAGAAAAGATCAAAAATGCACCATCATTCAATGCCGCTTTCATTACGATGACAAATAGTTAACATGAACATCCTCTACATTCTACTTATCAGTCTCATCGCAGCCCTAACCTCCTGCAATGGCCAACCCAATGCCCAGGCGGTTAAATCCGCAGTCGAAACGAAACAGCTTCCTGTTGGCGACACCGTGACTGAATTAAGTAATAACATCATGATCATTCATCAGGATAAAAAAAATAATTATTGGTTTGGAAGTTGGCAAGACGGACTTTACAAATATGATGGGAAGACACTGATTCATTACACAACGCAGCACGGATTGTACACGAATAGAATCGACGACATACAAGAAGATAAATTCGGTAATCTCTATATTGCCGGCATGAATGAAAATTCTACCATCACGAAATTTGATAGCAAGTCCTTCACTTCTATCATCGCAAGCCCAAGCAAAGACTGGAAACTTGAAACAGACGATGTATGGCTTAAAAATCCCTTTCAAGCCAATCAAAAGGTGTATCGTTTTGATGGATATCAACTTCACGAATTGACAATACCCAGCCCTCCTGGACTCGACAACCCATTTGAAATTTATAGTATTTATCACGACATAAAAGGAAACATTTGGTTTGGTACCAATCCTGTCGGCGTATGTCGTTTCGATGGAAAGTCATTCGACTGGATCACTGAAGAAGATGTGACAGAATTCCGCAATGAAGGCGCAAATGGCGTGCGTTCTATCACGGAAGATAAAAACGGAGACTTCTGGTTTAATACCGAAAACCGATACAGCATCTATGATAGTGCAACCCTAAAGAGCGGCAAGTTCTACACAAGACATGAAAGCATCGGAAGTTTAAATGGCAAAAACACTAATGGATTGAAGGAATTTCTTTCAACAGTGAGAGATAACGAGAATAATTTATGGTTTGTAACCTACCGCGACGGTGTTTGGAAATATGATGGCGAAAAAATCACGCACTATGCTATTCAGGAAAATTCAAAAGACATATTGCTCTTCAGCATTTACAAGGACAACAACGGAGTTCTATGGTTAGGCACGCACGAGAATGGGGTGTATCGATTTAATGGCGAGAATTTTGAGAGATTTACACCTTAGAAAAGTAAGTGCTTACAAATACAACCACCAAAGAACCTATGACAATATCCCACTACACCCGTTTCATTGCGCTTCTAGTATTGTTCAATCTAAGGTTCTTCAGCGTTGAGGCTCAAGACGAACATTCGATCAACTGGAGTATTCATATTGATGGATTCAATGACGCGGAGGTGACCGCTTGTGTGGTGGATAAAGACGGCAATAGTTATTATACCCTCACCTATACCGCAGATCTAGACATTCAGGGTTTAAAGAAAAAGTTTCCTTATTCGCCCTATATCAGTGGCGCCATTCTAAAAGTTTCACCAGCAGGAAAACCCGAATGGGCGCACTCTGTGATGAGCACCAAAGATTGCCGACTGACTGCCGTGGAAGTCGGACCGAGCGGCAATGTCTATATCACCGGCCACGGCGACGGAGTAGTAAAATTCGAATCCAATTCGAAATCTGGTGAATCGGGGGAACTGGTCAATAAAAACAATTATGCTGAACCTTCTGGCATCATCGTCGCCTGCTACAATCCAAAAGGAGAATTGCTTTGGAACAAAAAATTCGGTTCTTCATGGGCCAGCGGTTTGGGTGTCGCCTGTAATTCAAAAGAAGACATCTACGTTCCGTTTCACCACAATTATGATTTGAAGGATGAAAATGGAAAAGTGATTTCTCCTTTTGTTCGAACAAGCATCCACGATTCGAAACAAGGGGTTTTGAAATTGAATAAAAAAGGTGAAGTACTTGGCGTTATTGAATTGTCCTACATCCGCACCTCTTCCTACATCCACCGCTTCGGAGGTAAATTTGACAATGCCGATCACTACATCTTACATGGCACCATGTACGGCAGTTATCAATTCGGAAAACAAGATTCCATCACTTCAGACATTTCAAAAAGTAGCATTGATAGCTACCTCGCTAAGTTCGATCCCGATGGAAAACTAGAGTGGTACCAACACATTGGAGGGCGCAGCACACAATGGATACGTGACATTGATATTGATAAAAACAACAACATCATTGCCCTCGTGAGTTATGATAAAGAGTGTTTTGTGAGCAAAGGAATGGAGGTACAAATCAACACGGAGCTCTACGGGAAATATGGAACCGACTTTACATTCTTCAAAATATTTTCTAATGGTGAAATGGACTATCGCTATACCTATGTGCATCCTCGCAATGCATATAATATACTGCCCATGTATATTGACCTCGCAGCAAATGATATGACCGTGATGACAGGTTCATACAATGACACGTTGCAGATTGAAGATAAAAGCATCTATGCTGGATATCACAACCCACTGCCGATGCGTATGCAATGGGATAAAACGGAAATTAAATACCTCGCCAAGATGGGAGACTCCGATTATTTCTTTACGCCAACAGCGCAAGACGTGAATGGAAAAAACTTTTGCGGAGCATCGCACTATGCTGGAAAGAAGAATGAATTATTAAATAAAAAAAATAAAATCAAACTCAACAATCGCGACTACGGCCGCGCAGCCGTGATATATGGCGCCACCTTGATCATTGAAGAAAAAGAACCGGAAGTGCTCGCCAATCAAGAAAATCGTGAAAAAGAAAATGTACAAACCATCAAACCACTAATGGCTTGTTTGAGCGTAGAAGACGAACATACGTGGCTACCGATAGTCGATAGTAACGAATCAACACTACACAATACAAAACCAACAGAAGGCACGAACGCTGCGGACAGCACAAGTTCTGCCACTCCCCTATCACTGGAAGAGCCTTGTTACACCAAAACATTGGATATTGAAGCGAGCGTATTTCCGAATCCAACGCGCGGCGCATTTACTGTGAGTGTAGGAGGATTATCAGGAGAAAATTTGGAAATAGAAATGTTCAGTGAAGGCGGTCAACTACTGTTCACCCATCGTGATCACAGTCCTGACAGCAATTTTTCTTTACAAATGAATTCCGCCTCCCTCGCCGCCGGTGTCTACTTCATTCGCATAATAGCCGCCACGCACCAAAAAGTGCTGAGGTTGGTGGTGACGAAGTAGTGACTAGATACTAACGACTAGTGACTAGTGACTAGAGTAGATACTAGATACTAACGACTAGTGACTAGATTGTGAGCTAGTGGGTTAGTGACTAGTCTCTGATCACTTTATCACTAAACTAGTCCCCAAAGGGGCAGGCACTAGTATCTTGTCGTTAGTCACTTTACTAGTCACTAGTATCTAGTCGCTAGTATCTAAACTAGTATCTTGAAATTCCAACACTTCCATTCATTCCGGGGGAAGGTGGTGGCGGTGATGAGATTTTGTATGGTGATTTCGATGTCTGCTATGCGCCAAACGTCGTCGTTTTCATCAGAATTAATTGCGATAGAATCTTGCACGGCTTTTTCGCCGATTCGGGAAATAACAACGGAGCTGCATGGCGGCGACCAACAGCCAAGACCTTGAAAGATGTGATGAATTTTATTGGCCACTTCTATCCCACCCACCGAATCCATTGTGACGAGCGCGGCGACAGGTTTTCCAAAAAAGGCAGGTGAATTTTCAAACGCAGTGCAGACTTCTGCAAAACGCTGAAGAAGCGAACTGATATTATTCCAATACGTGCCCGATATCACCACGAATCCATCAGCGCTTTCCAAGAGTTCGTACAATTCTTTCGTTGTACTCTTCGGCGCCGTGAGTGAATATATCGACACATCAATATCTTCATGCGTCTTTGCATACTCCAGCGCTTTCATCGCCAACCGATACCCATCCCCCTCCTCCCCTCTAAGAGAGCCGTTGATGATGAGTATCTTCCGTTTTGAACCCATTTCGCAAAGATAAGGAATGGAAGAATGAAAGATTGAAAGGGTGGAAGATTGAAAGAGTGGAAGATTGAAAGAGTGGAGACCAATCTCTCAATCTCCCAATCTTCCCTCGCCCCTCGCCCATCGCCCCTCGCCCATCGCCCTCTACATGTACCTCGAAAGAAACTTATTGTAATCGTGACGGAGGTTGTTGATGAACTTTTCTAGATTTTGAAAGCGATCGCGCATAGCATCGTGTTCGGCGAGGGTGTTATTGGAGAGATGTTGCGCCTTATTCAAGGCATCCTCGCTCATGTGCACCTCGTGTGTTTTGATGTCCTTACCAAGATCTTCCAAATTGGCGCGTTGTATCAAAAATTGATTTTGATAATGCTCCACATCTTTCTTCACGTCTTCACGGGTGTATTTAATCGACACCTCCGAAAGTCTATTTTGAAGAATGGTAATTTCGTCGAGATAAAACTCAATTGCTCTCAACCAATCGCTGTGTTCATTGCTCACATGCGTGATGTGATAGAGTGTTTGTGTTGCCATGTCTTTACATTTATTTGGTGATACCCAAATGTGCGCAGACTATGACCAACGCTCTATGACGAGCATCATCGGAGCCTATGACAGGTGTCAACTTACTTCTGAGCGCCTTCTGAAACGGTCTTATCAGGGCTCAATGCAGCTTTCTCGATACGCATTCTGCCTTGATCTAAAGAAATAACGACATCCTTCTCGCCAATCTCTACAATCTTCCCGTGGATTCCGCCAACGGTTACGATTTTATCGCCAACCTGAACATTCTCCTGAAACTTCTTAGCTTCTTTCATTTTCTTCATTTGCGGACGAATCATGAAGAAATACATGATGATAAACATACCACCCATGAGCAATAGTGGACCAATGCCGCCGCCCTGAGCTTGTAAAATAATTGTATTCATTTGTCTTTAAAAAATTTGCGGTGCAAACATAGGCCTAAGAACGGCTCATTTAGCGAGTGCGCTCCATTTCTATCGGCGATTTCACTTCTTTTTTGGAATCAATACCCTCAACCTTACCTTCGAGTTTGAGATAAACATCCTTGGGAAGTCCGTTCGTATGAACCATTATGGTCTTAGTAATCGCACCGGGATAACCTTCTGAATTGAACTCTACGCCAATCGTACCGCTCTCGCCTGGCATTATCGGATCCTTGGGCCAATCTTTCAACGTGGTGCATCCACACGACGGCTTGACATCGGCAATAAGCAATGGCGCTTCACCTGTATTCTTGAAGTTGTACTTATGAACCACCTTTTCTCCAATGGCGATAGTACCGAAATTGTAGACGATAGAATCAAAGGTGATTTGCGGTAGCTCTTGATTTTCAACACCGCTTGCACTTTCCGGAAAGTTGATCAAGTCAGCGGTCACTTTTCGTTCCTGCTCTTTGCAAGAACCAAGAGCAAGACTTATTGTAAAAAATACAAAAACTATATTCTTCATAATGTAAAGATGCAGACTTAATTGGGGTTGAGAAAGCTAAATAATTTGAATAATAGCCTATCTATTAATAGTCATCGGTCTTATATGACCCGTCAAAATCACTTTCATCAAAATACTCTCCTCCTTCTCCAAACATGTCTTCTTCTTCGTCGTCGCCCTCTGAGCTATTTCCGTGAAACTCATTGAATTCATCCTGGTCGAACTCGCCACCAAAAAGATCCATTTCCTTGCTGTCTTGGGCTGGTGCGTCGCCATAAACCATGGCCACACGCGGATAAATGGTGCTTGGTTTATCCTTTTTGATCTCCATCAACTCGACGTAGAAAATCCACATTCTAAGAAAATCATACACATATAGAATCTTCTCGCTCGGCTGTGTAATCATCTCATTGAGCTTTGTAACAGACATGCTCAAATTCTTCTTTCCTTTCTCCCCTCCCATATCCATCAAGGGAATCTCGAGTCCTTTGCTCCAGGTATCGTCGCTCATGTAAAAACTTGCCATTTCGCCTGCTTCAAAGTCAAAAGCATCCAAGATTGCTGTGTGAAAAGACTCAAAGGTGGCGTCCGTTTCAATTTC
>CANGVZ010000033.1 GCA_947457285.1 Flavobacteriales bacterium
CGACAATATTTTTTACGGAAATGCCTTCGGCAAAGTGCTTCGTCAAAATACAGACATCGATGGCGGGCTTGTGTATGCATATCACGTCAATGACCCGCACCGCTACGGTGTGGTTGAATTCGACGCAAACTACAAGGCGATTTCCATAGAAGAAAAGCCGAAAGAGCCTAAGTCAAATTATGCCGTTCCAGGCCTCTACTTCTATGACAACGATGTAGTAGAAATTGCGAAAAACCTAAAGCCAAGCCCTCGCGGAGAGTATGAAATTACCGATGTGAATAAAGAATACTTGCGCAGAGGGAAATTAAGTGTTCAAAGAATGGATCGTGGCACGGCGTGGCTCGACACTGGAACCTTTGCCTCACTGATGCAAGCTGGCCAGTACGTACAGGTAATCGAAGAAAGACAGGGACTTAAAATCGGATGTATCGAAGAAATTGCATGGAAGATGGGATACATCGATGACGAACAATTAGAAAAAATATCTGTTCCCCTCATGAATAGTGGGTATGGAAAATACCTCATGGAGCAATTGAAAGCCGGTAAATAACATGTTGGACTTACAGCAAATACAAGAACTCGTAAAGAAAAAAATGGACGCCTTTGCAAGGCAAAATAGCAAAGGTTCCATCTATGAGCCCATTCAGTATATTTTGAATTTAGGCGGTAAGCGCTTACGTCCTGCGCTAAGCCTCATGTCATGCCAACTCTTTAACGACAATCTTGAGGATGCCGTACATCCCGCGCTGGCTGTTGAAGTTTTTCACAACTTCACACTAATGCACGATGACATTATGGATAATGCGCCGCTGCGCAGAGGAAAGCCAACTGTTCACGCAAAATGGAATTCAAACACTGCCATCCTAAGTGGCGATGCGATGATGATTCAGAGCTATCAACTTTTGGCAAAAACAAATCCAGAACATTTCGCTCATATTTTTCAGATTTTCAACAAAACAGCTTTGGAGGTATGTGAGGGTCAGCAAATGGATATGGACTTTGAATCACGCAATGACGTGACCATTGATGAGTATATCGAGATGATTCGACTGAAAACCTCCGTATTGCTTGCAGGCGCCATGCAAATCGGCGCCGCCATTGGAGGAGCGTCATTACAGGATCAAGAGAAAATCTATCGTTTTGGTGAGTCGACAGGTCTTGCTTTCCAACTATTGGATGATTATTTAGACGTTTTTGGAGACGAGGCCAAAGTTGGTAAAGTAAAAGGAGGAGATATCATAGCCGACAAAAAGACTTTTCTGCAAATACTTGCTCTCGAAATCGCTGACGACAGCAGCCGTGAGGTCTTGAAGTATTGGATGGGTAAAAAACCAAAGGACCCCACCGAAAAAGTAAAAGCCATCACAGCCATCTTCTCCAAACTAAATGTAGAAGAAGCGTTGTTGGAAAAAGTCCAAACCTACCACCAACAAGCACTATTTGAACTCAAAGGACTTAGCGTCGATCCAAGTCGAACAGAATCATTGATTCAGCTTGCCGAACAGATGCTCGAAAGACAACATTGATATTGGAAGAAAGCATTACACTATTTGATCAAAATCTGCCTGGCATCAGCCATACAGAACTCTACGAGCTCACTTTTCTTCAAATTCAAAAAGATTTTATTCCCTATGTCCAAATTGAGCGTCCTATCGAACCGCTCGACGGTCAAATTCTCTACCTTTTAGTAAAAAATACAATAACTCATGTCGTAAGCACGCAGCCTCAATCGCTGGCGCCCATACTCTATCGCATCGACCTGAGTGAAAAAGATATTCGTCGCGATCAGCGAAACATTTCTCCCAGTGAAATGGTATCATTTATTAGTCAAAAAATCTTAAGAAAGGAGGCTCAGAAAGTTTGGCTGAGGAAAAGCCTTTCATAAAAGTACTTGTTGACTAACTTTGTCACCCCAACTACAAAAAAACAATATGGATTCCTTGACATATTTGAGCAACACCGACACCAACGCCATCGAACATTTGTACTCGCAGTACAAGCAGAATCCCGAAAGCGTGGATATCTCATGGAGAAGATTTTTCGAAGGATTTGACTTCCAAAGAAGTGAATATCCGGTTATGCCAGGTGGCGATGCGCTTTCTGGTGCGGGTGCAGAAATGCTTCAAAAGGAATTCAAGGTGATCAATTTGATCAATGGTTACCGTCAACGCGGACACTTGTTTACGAGAACTAATCCCGTTCGCGAACGTCGCAAATATTCGCCAACGCTTGATATTGAGAACTTCGGTTTGACTCAAGCAGACTTGGAGACAGTTTTTCATGCAGGCACAGAAGTCGGTTTGGGCGATGCCAAATTGAAAGATATCGTTGCGCATCTTCAAAACTCATATTGCCAAAGTATTGGTGTGGAATACCAGTACATCCGTGATCCAGAGCGTGTCTCTTGGCTCAGAGAGCGCATTGAAGCGGTGAAGAAACCTGAATTTAATGCCGAACAGAAGAAGAACATTTTCGAAATGTCTTCTCGCGCGTCGATATTCGAACAATATATCCATAAGAAGTTTGTCGGTCAAAAGCGCTTCTCCGTTGAAGGCTGCGAGGCTCTCATTCCTGCTATGGATTATGTTGTGAAAAAGAGCGCAGGTCTTGGTGTAAAAGAGTTTGTGATTGGAATGGCGCACAGAGGCCGTCTCAATACACTCACCAATATTCTCGGTAAACCCTTCGAACAACTCTTCATGGAATTCGATGGTGTGAACTATGATGATGAAAATTTCGACGGTGACGTAAAGTATCACCTCGGATACAGCCGCGACATTCAGGTAGAAGGGAAAAATGTTCACGTGACCTTATGCCCCAACCCATCTCACTTAGAGGCAGTAAACCCTGTGGTGGAGGGACTCTCACGAGCTAAAATCGATCATTATCTTCACGATAGAAAAGCCATTGTTCCCATTCTGGTTCATGGCGACGCAGCGATAGCTGGCCAAGGCATCGTATATGAAGTAGTGCAAATGGCCGGATTGGATGGATACAACGCTGGTGGAACGATTCATATCGTCACCAACAACCAAGTTGGATTTACCACCAACTACCTTGATGGAAGAACATCAATCTACTGCACAGACGTTGCTAAGACCACCCTCTGCCCCATTTTCCACGTAAATGCCGATGATATTGAAGCTGTGATTCGCGTTATGGATATTGCCATCGAATACAGACAGCGTTATCAGATGGACGTATTCATTGACCTTCTTGGCTATCGTAAGTACGGTCACAACGAAGGTGATGAACCTAAGTTCACACAGCCATCGCTTTACAATTTGATTTCAAAGCACCCAAATCTTCGTGAGATATACATGCAAAAGCTTATCAATGAAGGAACCATTGATTCAGCCTATGCAGAAAAAGTGAAGTCTGATTTCGAAAAGGAGCTCGACGCAGCTTATGATAAGTCTCGAAAGGCTGGAAATGCAGATGTAAAACACTTCCTTGAGGAAACTTGGAAGGACATTCGCAAAGCAACAGATAAAGATTTCGAGCAATCACCAGATACTGGATTTGATAAAAAGAAATTGATAGAGCTCGCCAAGAAGCTCAACTCATTGCCAGAGGGCGAGAAGATTTTTAGAAAAACTCTAAAAGTATTTGAAGACCGCCTCGCTGCGCTCGAAAGTGATACACTCGACTGGGCAATGGGGGAATTGTTGGCTTATGCGACGCTTCTCACAGAAGGTCACCCCGTGCGCATTAGTGGACAAGACGTGGAACGTGGTACTTTCTCTCACCGACACGCGGTAGTGAAGACTGATGAAGATGCAGAAAAAGAATTCATTCCCCTCAATAGTCTTTCAGATAAACAAGCCAAACTCAGCGTATTCAATAGTTTGTTGAGCGAATATGGTGTGTTAGGCTTCGATTATGGATATGCCTTCGGAACACCGCACGGACTTACGATTTGGGAAGCGCAGTTTGGTGATTTCAACAACGGAGCACAAATCATTATTGACCAATTCTTGAGCGCTGCCGAAGACAAATGGGGCACCATGAATGGCCTCACAATGTTCTTACCCCACGGCTATGAAGGTCAGGGATCTGAGCACAGCTCGGGCAGATTGGAGCGCTTCCTTCAGCTTTGCGCCGAAAACAATATGCAGATTTGTAATGTAACAAGTCCTGCGAATTTCTTCCACTTGCTCCGCCGTCAGGTAAAGAGCGCTTACCGTAAGCCTTTGGTGGTATTTACGCCAAAGAAACTCCTTCGTTATCCGAAGGCTGTGAGTTCTATCAACGATATGGCCAAAGGAAGATTTACTGAAGTAGTGGATGATCCGACAATCAACAAGAAAGAAGTAGACACCATTGCATTCTGCAGCGGTAAAGTGTATTACGATATTTTAGAGCAAAAAGAAAAGCAAGGCATCGGTGAGAATATCGCTTTGGTGCGTTTGGAGCAGTTGTATCCCCTGCCTGTCAAGCAAATTGAGGCCGTTTTGAAGGGCTACAATAAAAACTGCAAACTCCTTTGGGTTCAAGAGGAACCTGAAAACATGGGAGCATGGACTTATATCATGCGAATGATGCGATCATACAATTTGGATGTGATCAGTCCGGCAGCGAGTGCATCGCCGGCGGCCGGTTCACCCAAGGTACATGAGAGAAGACACTTGGACATGATACAGCGTTTGTTGAATCATTCGAAAGTGGGAGCCTAAGGATACCTACAATGAGTTGTTTAAGAAAAACGATAAATAGCAAAACAATAATGCGGACTGCATCGATTTTCGATGCAGATTTGCGCGTCAAATAAAACGGAGTGTTACATGCCAAAAATTGATATGAAAGTGCCCAGTCCGGGCGAGTCGATCAGCGAAGTACAAATCGCGACATGGCTGGTAAAAGATGGTGACTATGTGACCACAGGACAAACGATAGCTGAAGTAGATTCAGACAAGGCTACCCTCGAATTGCCTGCAGAGGCTTCGGGCACCATCACACTCAAGGCAGCAGCAGGCGACACCGTTGCGGTAGGCCAAGTAGTTTGTATCATTGATACGGATGCTGCGGCACCTGCAAATGCAGCGCCAGCGGCAGCTCCAAAAGCTGAAGCCGCGCCAGTGGCGGCAGCAGCAGAAAAACCGGCTGCAAAACCTGCGGCAGCAAGCGCTCCCACAGAACCAAGCCCATATCCTGCTGGACATCCTAGTCCGGCGGCGGCCAAAATCATGAGCGAAAATGGCATTCAGCCTTCTCAAATTGCTGGTTCAGGTCCTGCAGGCCGAATCACCAAAGGCGATGTGATAGCTGCCATGGCAAAAGGATTTGATACCAACGCCATTCCTCAATGGGGCGGTTCACGCGATATACGAAGTGAAAAGATGACCATGCTCAGAAAGAAAGTTGCTGAGCGCTTGGTATCTGTTAAAAATACTACCGCAATGTTGACCACCTTCAATGAGGTCAACATGAAGCCAATCATGGACTTGAGAGCAAAGTACAAGGATGTTTTCAAAGAAAAACATCAAGTGGGCTTAGGCTTTATGTCCTTCTTTACTAAAGCCGTATGCGAAGCATTGCATCAATTCCCAGCAGTAAATGCGCGTATCGAAGGCAATGAGATTGTATTCCACGACTATTGCGACATCGGAGTGGCTGTATCAACTCCAAAAGGATTGATGGTGCCAGTGATGCGCAACGCGGAAACGATGACTTTGGCTCAAATTGAAAAGAACATTGGTGACCTTGCAAAAAAGGCGCGCGATGGAAAAATCACAGTAGACGATATGCAGGGCGGAACATTCACCATCACCAACGGTGGTGTATTTGGTTCTATGCTCTCTACACCAATCATCAATCCTCCGCAAAGTGCGATCCTCGGGATGCACAACATTGTGGAAAGACCAGTGGCTGAAAATGGCCAAGTAGTAATTAGACCAATTATGTACGTAGCGTTAAGCTATGACCATAGAATTATAGACGGACGTGAAAGTGTTAGCTTCCTTGTGAAAGTGAAGGACATGCTCGAGCATCCTGAGAGACTTCTTTTCGGCGGTAAAACGGCGGAAGAGGTGCTTTTGGGCCTTTAATACGCGATTTTGCGAATTAAAATTCCTCGTGAAAGCGAGAGGCTTCTATTTTTACGCCGACAAACGCCTTAAAAGAATTAAACCTGATGGAAGCACAAACTTCTCACTTGTGGGACTATGTCCCCGTTTTAGTCATGGCCTTCGTGGCTCTCGGCTTTGTAGTAACCACCATGTTTTTGTCGCATTGGCTTGGTCCAAAGCGCAAAACAAAGGTGAAACAAGAAGCCTTCGAATGCGGTATAGAATCCGTGGGTAATGCACGCAGCCCATTTTCAATCAAATATTTCCTGGTGGCTATCCTCTTCGTTCTTTTCGACGTGGAGGTAATTTTCATGTATCCATGGGCGGTCAACTTTAGAGAGTTGGGCGTCTTCGGGCTATTGGAGATGTTTGCATTCATGGGATTGATGATCGTGGGACTAATTTACATCATCCGCCGCGGTGCATTGAACTGGGAAAAGTAAGCGAACAAACAAAGTTGTTTATCAGTTGACTAAGAGATAAAGATTCAAAAAGACAACACATGGAAAGAAATATTGATATCCATCCAAAGTATCAGCCCGAAGGGCTTGAGGGACAAGGATTCTTCGCGACAAGCCTGGATAAGGCGGTGGGATTGGCTCGCGCCAATTCTCTTTGGCCTCTTCCATTCGCAACCTCATGTTGTGGTATTGAGTTCATGGCCACCATGGCATCTCACTACGACTTGGCGCGTTTCGGTTCAGAGCGCTTGAGTTTTTCGCCTCGCCAGGCCGACTTACTTATGGTAATGGGTACAATAAGTAAGAAAATGGGGCCGATTCTCCGTCAGGTGTACGAGCAGATGGCGGAACCAAAATGGGTTTTGTGTATGGGTGCATGTGCCTCAAGCGGCGGTATTTTCGATACCTACAGCGTGCTTCAAGGCATCGACCGCATCATCCCTGTAGATGTCTATATTCCTGGTTGCCCTCCAAGACCAGAGCAAGTGCTCGACGGAATCTTGAAAATTCAAGAACTCGCTAAGAGCGAAAGCACGCGTCGTCGTGATACCCCAGAATACAAAGAAATGCTTGCCAGCTATGGCATGGAATAATTGAAGCACAGCATGAGCGAACTACTTGAGCGTTTAAAAGAAAAAGTCAGCAATCAATTTGGTGAAGCCCTCATCGAAGGTCACATGGATTATGATTTCCCTGTGTTAGTCGTTGCTAAACCAAAAATCAAAGAAATTCTAGCATTCCTCAAATCAGAAGGATTCACCTACCTCACGACTTTGTGTGGTATTCATTTCCCAGATAATGTAGGTGCTGAGTTTGCAATGATGTATCAGCTCCATAGCCTCGAGCGCAATGAGCGCGTGCGCATCAAAACGTTCATGTCTGAAAAGGACATTGAAATGCCAACTATCACTGATCTTTGGGCAGCCGCCAACTGGATGGAAAGAGAAGCGTTTGACTTTTATGGCTTCAAGTTCAAGGGACACCCCAATCTCAAGCGCATTCTCAACATGGATGAAATGAATTATCATCCTCTCAGAAAAGAGTATCCGCTCGAAGATGCAAGCCGTCACGATAAAGAAGATAAATATTTCGGAAGATAATCTTTAAAAGAAAAAACCTTGGAAACAACAACACCTTCCGTAGAAAATAAAGAATACAGCACACTCAACCTGGGACCTACGCACCCAGCAACGCATGGTATTTTCCAAAACATCCTTCAGATGGATGGAGAAATCATCATGAGTGCTGAATCAACCATCGGATACATTCACCGCGCTTTTGAAAAGCTTGGTGAACGTCGTCCTTACAATCAAATCACCACGCTTACCGACCGTATGAACTATTGTTCATCCCCTATCAACAATATGGGATGGCACATGACGGTAGAGAAGTTAATCAATTGCGATGTTCCAAAGAGAGCGCAATACATGCGCGTTATCATCATGGAATTGGCGCGCATTGCCGATCACGTGATTTGTAACACAGTAATCGCCGTTGATACAGGAGCTCTTTCTGGCTTCTTATACATGTTCCAGTGGAGAGAGAAGATTTATGAAATCTACGAGGCCGTTTGCGGAGCTCGTCTCACCACAAACATGGGACGTATCGGTGGAATGGAACGTGATTTTTCTCCTGAAGTAATCGAGAAAATCAGAACATTCATCAAAGAATTCCCAGTTGCACTCGACGAGTTTGATCGTCTTGTGACAAGAAATAGAATATTCGTGGACCGCACGGTGAAAGCAGGGCCAATTAGTGCAGAACGTGCGTTGGAGTATAGCTTTAGCGGTCCTAATCTCCGCGCAGCAGGTGTAGATTACGACGTGCGCGTAATGAATCCTTATTCATCTTATCAAGATTTTGATTTCAAAATTCCAATTGGTCAAAATGGCGATACATACGACCGTTACATGGTTCGTATGGATGAAATGAGAGAGAGCATCAAGATTATCAAGCAAGCGTTGGAAAACCTTCCTGAAGGCAATTTCCATGCGGACGTTCCAGACTTCTATCTTCCTCCGAAAGAAGATGTGTATTCAAAAATGGAAGCTCTGATTTATCACTTTAAAATAGTGATGGGAGAAACTGATGTTCCAAAGGGTGAAGTGTACCACTGTGTAGAAGGTGGAAATGGTGAACTAGGCTTCTACCTCATCAGTGATGGTGGCCGCACTCCATATCGCCTTCACATGCGCAGACCTTGTTTTATATACTATCAAGCATACACAGAAATGATTCGCGGTAGCATGTTATCAGACGCTATTCTCACCATGAGTAGCATGAACGTGATCGCAGGTGAATTGGATGCTTAATTAATTTTTAGAAAGAAAATGGAAATCGATCAAAAAAGAGAGATTCGTTTCAACGAGGAAACAATGGCAACGGTGCAGAAGATTATCAAGCGCTACCCTGAGGGGCGCGAGAAGTCTGCATTGATTCCAATTCTTCATATCGCTCAGGCTGAATTTGATGGTTGGCTTAGTCCTGCTACCATGGATTATGTAGCGTCAATCCTCAATATTCAACCAATCGAAGTATATGAGGTTGCATCGTTTTATTCGATGTTCAACCTCAATCCAGTGGGCAAGTGCTTGATTGAAGTTTGTCGCACAAGTTCATGCTGGTTGATGGGAGCTGAAGATGTGGTAAGACACATTGAAAAGAAATTAAATATTCATGTTGGTGAAACAACTGCTGATGGTCAGTTCACCTTGAAAACCGTTGAGTGCCTAGGCTCTTGCGGCACAGCACCAATGATGCAAGTTGGACATGAGTATCATGAGAATCTGACACTCGAAAAAGTGGACGAGCTTCTCAACAAATGGAAAGCAGAAGGTAAACGAAGCAGATATTGTTAAGATGGGAAAGAAACTATTACTTGAGCATGTGGATGTGCCCGGTATCAACACCTTGAGTGTTTACCGTCAGAAAGGAGGTTATGCTTCCGTTGAAAAGGCATTGAAAACGATGACACCCGAAGCGGTGGTAGAAGAGGTAAAAACCTCTGGTCTGCGCGGCCGCGGTGGTGCTGGTTTCCCAACGGGAATGAAGTGGAGCTTCCTTGCAAAACCTGCAGGTGTTCCGCGTTATCTCGTTTGCAACGCCGATGAATCAGAGCCCGGTACTTTTAAGGACCGTTATCTGATGGAAAAAATTCCGCATCTTTTGATCGAGGGAATGATCACAGCGAGCTATGCTCTCGGTGCTCGTACATCTTACATCTATATCCGCGGAGAATATTTTTATGTAGCTCAAATCCTAGAAAAGGCGATAGCTGAGGCTTACGAAGCAGGTCTTTTGGGAAAAAATATTTTCAATTCAGGTTTTGACCACGACTGTTACGTGCAGGTTGGTGCGGGTGCATACATCTGCGGTGAAGAAACAGCGTTGCTCGAATCTCTGGAAGGTAAGAGAGGAAATCCACGTATTAAGCCGCCGTTTCCAGCGGTAGCAGGCTTATACGGATGTCCAACTGTAGTGAACAATGTGGAAACCATTGCCGCAGTTGTTCCTATCGTGAATCACGGAGGTGCTGCTTATGCCGCAATTGGTGTAGGCAAGAGCACTGGAACAAAACTCATTTCGGCATCTGGACACATCAAGAAGCCAGGTGTATATGAAATCGAGCTCGGTGTCCCTGTAGAAGAATTTATTTATAGCGACGAATATTGTGGAGGTATTATCAACGATCGCAAACTAAAGGCAGTTGTTGCTGGAGGTTCGTCTGTTCCGATTTTGCCTGCTGATTTGATTTTGAAAACTGCAGCCGGAGAGCCACGCCTTATGTCTTACGAAAGTCTTGCCGATGGAGGCTTTGCGTCGGGTACTATGCTCGGTTCAGGTGGTTTCATCGTTATGGATGAGACTGCAAGCGTTGTAAAAAATCTTTACACGTTCACTCGTTTCTATCACCACGAGAGCTGCGGACAATGCAGCCCATGTCGCGAAGGAACAGGATGGATGGAAAAAATCATGCACAAGATTTTGGATGGCGACGGCACCATGAACGATATCGAGCTTCTTTGGGATATCCAAGCCAAGATCGAAGGAAAGACCATTTGTCCGCTGGGTGATGCTGCTGCATGGCCTGTAGCAAGCGCCATTCGTCACTTCAGAAGTGAGTTTGAAGAATATGTACGCCGCGGCCACTCCATCAAAGATGTGAAGCATTATTATTCAACGAAAGGAATTCCAGAACCTGCTTATTCATAATAGAACATGGCAAAAGTTACCATAGACGATATTACTATTGATGTTCCAGACGGAACAACAATCTTACAGGCAGCGCGCATGATTGGTGGAGACATTGTGCCACCAGCGATGTGTTATTATTCAAAGCTCAAAACGAGCGGTGGATATTGCCGTACTTGTATTGTGAAAGTAGAACAAGGTTCTGCAAAAGATCCCCGCCCAATGCCGAAGCCAGTGGCATCTTGCCGCACAACGGTGATGGACGGAATGGTAGTGCGCAACATTACTTCACCAGAAGTATTGGAAGCGCGCGCCGGTGTGGTTGAATTCCTTTTAATCAATCACCCACTCGATTGTCCTGTTTGTGATCAGGCTGGTGAATGTCATCTTCAAGATCTGGCTTACGAACACGGAAAAGCAGATACGCGCTACGAGTTCGAACGTCGTGAATTTGAAAAAATCGATATTGGTGACAAAGTGCAATTGCACATGACACGTTGCATTCTTTGCTATCGTTGCGTAAAAGTTGCCGATCAAATTACAGACGGTCGTGTTCATGGTGTTATCAATCGCGGAGATGTAGCAGAAATTTCGACCTACATTGAAAATGCAATTGATAACGATTTCAGCGGAAACGTCATTGACGTTTGTCCAGTGGGCGCGTTGACTGATAAGACTTTCCGCTTCCAAAGCCGCGTATGGTATACCAAGCCGGTAGATGCTCACAGAGATTGCGATAAATGCAGCGGTAAAGTGAGATTGTGGTACAAAGGAGAAGAGGTATTGCGTGTAACAGGAAGGAAAGACAAGTATGGCGAAGTGGAGGATTGGATTTGTAATTCATGCCGCTTCGATCACAAGAAAACTTCTGACTGGGTAATCGAAGGTCCTACTAAGGTGGATAGACATAGTGTTATCTCCGCCAATCATTATGAGAACCTTCGCATTTTGAAAGCGAATATTGAGCGCCAGAAGAAAGCACTTCCTCATGGAGAAAAAGTACAACTTGGCCAAGGAGCACTTGACCCTAACAACATTCACGGCAAATAATTATGGATCCAATACTTCTTTATAAGATTATTCTTTGTGTTGTGATTTTTGCAATTTCCTTGGGAATTGCGGCTTACATGACATGGGGAGAGCGCAAGTTATCTGCTGTGTTGCAAGACCGCGTAGGTCCAAACAGAGCGGGCCCTTTCGGTTTGCTTCAACCGATCGCAGATGGTATC
>CANGVZ010000034.1 GCA_947457285.1 Flavobacteriales bacterium
AACTTCAGAGGCAACATTAGAAACATCGGAAGTAATAATCAAACGGGCGTCACTCTGCAAGCCTCAGTGACCAATCAATCTTCTACAGTCGTTCACACATCATCGAGCAGTGCTATCAATCTGGTATCAGGTGAGAACTCTTCGCTTCAAACCTCTGCCACTTTTACTCCCACTGCTATTGTCCAGAATTACACGGTACAGATTTCGGCAAACATGCCCGCCGTTGACGAAAATCCAGCCAACAACGTAGCCGTTAGTGATTTTTCTGTCACCCAATATACCTACGCGAGAGATGAAGGTCCAACAGAAAACTTCTTCGTTCCTCCAGCTCAATATCTCAACGACAGAATGGAGATAGGAAACGTCTTTGAAGGTCGTAATTCAAATAGAAAGTGTACAAGTTTACAAGTAGCTATCGGTGAAGGAACAACAGTTGGAAGTCAAATTCAAGCGGTAGTCTACAACGAAGAAATGACAGAGATTAGAGCGGTTTCTAATCCGTATACCGTCAATCTCGCAGATATTAATCAGCTTGGGCAAGAGAAATTCGTAACGCTACAATTGACGACACCTGTCACCATGTGGGCAGATTCTTTTTTTGTAGCTATGGTGAAAAGCCTGGATACCAACGCTCCCTTCAGAGTGTGCAGAAGCGGTCAGTCGCCAACGAGCACAAGCTTCGTAAATTTTTATGATTCGAATGCGCTCTTTTTTATCGGCGGCACCCCCATCGTGCGGATGAATATTTTTGTGAACTCACAAAATCCAGGTTGCACTGATGCTTCGGCTATGAACTTCAATCCTACCGCCAATGTGAATGATGGCAGCTGTCGTTATCCCGGTTGTACCATTACTTATGCTACCAATTACAATCCCGCTGCTAACTTCTTTGACGACTCATGTATTGTACCTGGGTGCACAGATCCCTCAGCATTCAACTATGATCCGCTTGCTACCATCGACAATGGATCGTGTATCAATGGAGGTTGCACCAATCCGGATGCTACCAATTTTGATCCCAGCGCAGAAGTCGATGATGGTTCATGCATTGTGCCTGGTTGTACCAATCCACAAGCTACCAATTTCAACCCCGCAGCCACAATAGATAATGGCACCTGCGTAGTGCCCGGATGTACCAATCCTGCAGCAGCCAATTACAATCCAAGCGCAACATTTGACGATGGCTCATGCGTAATCGCAGGATGCACAAACCCGGATGCAATCAATTATAATCCTAATGCGACTTTGGACAATGGAACATGCATCATTCAAGGATGTCTAGACCCCAATGCTTCCAATTATAACCCACTTGCCAACCAAAGCAATAATTCATGCATTTATTTAGGTTGCACCAATCCGATAGCTACCAACTATAACCCACAAGCCAATCAAGACGATGGCTCCTGCATCATTACAGGTTGCACCAATGAAAGCGCCCTCAACTTCAACCCTGATGCGAACCAAGATGATGGTAGTTGCCAAATTGAAGGATGTACAGACTCTGTAGCTGATAATTATAATCCCGAAGCCAACATCGAAGACGGTTCGTGTATCTACATCGGCTGTACCGACCCTGATGCAAGCAACTTCGATCCAACAGCATTGGAAGATGACGGTACTTGTATCTATCCAGGTTGTAATGATCAAAATGCCATCAACTTTGACCCGCAAGCCAATCAAAACGATGGCAGCTGTATCTATAATTCCCCAGTGTTTAGCATCAATACTACAAGTGGCTGTTCTCCCCTTACGGTTTTGGTAACAAATCAAACTGCCGTCAATGAACAATCCATTTGTGAGTTTTATCTAAACGATGTTTTGGTACACAGTGGTTGCGAATCTTCTTTCGACCTCGTCATTGAAGAAGGCGGAGAGTATCAAATAGAATATTTTGTGACTCAAGGAGAATCAATAGAGTCTGCCCTCAGCTCACCAATCATCGTCACTCAAACACCGGACACTCCGATTGTGTCATATAACTCAAATGCCAATGAAATTAGTTGTTCCAACTGCTCTATTGGTTTACCAGAGTGGTATCTAGATGATACACTTCTTCCATTTACGAGCACCACTATTTCTACGCTTACTGGAAATGTGGTGGATAATGGATTCTATGAATTGAGTTTGAATAATGACAACTGTATCTCCAGCTCAGAACCATTGTTGGTTTTAGAACCAAGCATCGAGCTTATCGTAAACGACCAATGCGCTCCCGCTGTAATTGAAATCGTCAACAATACCGATATTCCTGCGGGTGCGGTAATGATCGTCAACTTTGGAATTGGAAATAGTCTTGTGTTGGAACCTGGAAGTAACTTCTTCAATTACGTAAATCCAGGTGTATTCGACATAGAGATAGACTTGTCCTTTAACTCTAATGTCGCCGAATGGAATCAATCGGTAGAGATCTCAGATGCAATTGACCCTCAATTGGAATGGCTTGCCGATCAAGACCTGGTAGTATGTTCGAATTGCGAAGGAAACGGAACCACTGTATGGACAGTAGATGGTATAGCGGCTGGAGAGGGCAGCAGTATTTCCGATGACTTGGGCACGATCTATTCTGCCAGTCTCACGAATAGTTTTGGCTGTGTAGGAACCGCAGCGGTTGTTATCTCCAACATTCAAGAATTGAGCGCATTGGAATGGACGATCTATCCCAACCCGTCGGCGGGCATTTTTAGAGTAGCAAGCACCTCTGTGATTGAAAGATTAGAATTGATCAACGCAATCGGGCAAAAGGTAATCGAACAGAACAACCTAAATCTCACTGAAACACTGGTTCAATGGGATATTCAGGGCACTTACTTGTTGAGAATGTACGCTGGAGGTCAATGGGTTGAGTCGCGAGTTTTGATTGTTAGATAATTTCAACGAAAAGTTAATCCTCTTAAGAATGCGTTAATTTCGAAAGGACTGGGGAAATTGATTGCACTTTTGTATCAAACAAAAGGCCCGTCGGAACGGGAGATTGTGTTAATTATTGGTTAATGCCTTCTCAATTTGAATCATTCTGGCCCTAGTTTTGAGTTTAACAACGGAAACAAACAAAATAAACAAATGAAAAAAGTTCTTCTTTCTTTGACCTTGGCATTCGGTATTGCAGCTTTTGCTTCAGCACAATCTCAAGTAGTGAGCGGTCCTGCTATCTCTGTAGATAAGGAAGTTCACGATTATGGTACAGTTCCATTCGGTGGCAACGGTACTTGCGAATTTAAAGTAACAAACACTGGTACTGAGCCTTTGATCCTCAGCAAGTGTAAGGGTTCATGCGGTTGCACAGTTCCTACTTGTGAGCCAAACCCAATCCTCCCAGGTCAATCTTCAGCTATCACTGTAAAGTATGACACAAAGCGTCCTGGTCCTATCAACAAATCAGTAACTATCAGCTCAAACGCTGTAAACGAGCCAACGAAAGTAGTTCGTATCAAAGGTACTGTTGAGTCAGATCCTAACGCTCCAGCTCCTGGTGGTGCTCCTGTTAAGTCACCAACTGGTGCTCCAAATAACTAATAAAATTTAGTTTTTCAATCATAAAAAAACCCTCACCAATGGTGAGGGTTTTTTATTGTCTTCTATTTTCTGTTGATTATTCAATAATCAATTTCTGTGTTGTTCTGCCTTTCGCAGTATTCAACTGAACGAAATAAACTCCTGATGGGAATTCATTCACATTAAATACGAGGTTGTTCGCATTGATGTTTTGACGCTCAGCAACCACTTTACCAGTGATATCGATCAACTGGAACATATTGATAGTAGCTTCTGCCACTACTGCTACGCGATCGTTAGCTGGGTTAGGATAAACAGAGAAGCTATTGGTAGATTCTTTCTCCTGAACGTTGTCTGGTGCGCACACACTTCCTGGGAAGTTGAATACGCAAGCGATACGTGGAAGGATATAACCATTGATAGAATCAAGATAAGCCATACCTTTTTCAGCAGACATGTCTGGATTTGAGTTCAAACTTGCCATGTGCGCAGTGATAGGGTTGCCACCTACTTGACCTACTACAGTTTGAGAAATCGCACTGTTTGGATCCCACCATTCCCATGGACCTGATTCATTAGCCAAGAATGGACGCAATGGACGAATAAGTGGATACAAACCTTCTACACCAGTTTCAATAGTAATAGAACCTCCATTTGCAACTTCGATGGTCTCACCATAAAGCGCACGTGCAGCATCTGTATAAGGATCACCATTTGGAATGTTTGCAAACGCAGCATTGTTTCCGAGATCATTTGCTTTTTTAATGAAAACATTAGCACCGTCAACATCTACAACCTCTTCGAGTGTAGTTGGAACGATTACAGTACCTTCATCAAATGGAGCGAAGTCGTCGCGTACGCAGTTGATAGCCATCATTGGCGCATCACCAGCTTCCAACCAAGACTCATCAGCAAGTGCACCACCTGCGTTGATTGACACTTGGAAGTCGGCAGATACCGGACTTGGACGATAAAGGTTCAAGCTGTTTGGGAAACCGAAACCATCTACTGTTCCAACTTGCAAGGTATCAACGTAAGAAACTGTTTCATCAAAAGGATTTGGACGGAATTTTTCCAAGAACAACTCTGTCGCTGCATCATCCAAAGTAGCTGCTGCCTGAGCAACGTAGCCACCAGAACCTTGTCCATAAACTACAAACTTCTCTGGATCGATGTTGTAAGGGTTATCAGAATCACCTCTTAAGAAGCGAATACCTGCTTTCAAATCGTGAATGGCACGGTATACTGCATTCAAAAGCGTTCCTCTTCTTTCTTGAACAGTAGAAGCGATTGGGTTCCAACCGAGTCTATAGTCCATTGAAACGGCTACATAACCGCGCTTTGCCCATTCTCTGCAGAGATAAACTGCTGCTGAGTCGTTCATCAAACCAGTAGTGCTACCGTTGAGGGGCGTAGGAAGGAAGTTACCAGTGTGCAAATAAATGATCACCGGACGGCTGTCCACTTCATCTACGTTGTTATCTGGATAATACACATCCATACGAATGTTCTGAAGCTTGATAGCGGTGCTTTGATCTGTAGGATCAAAATATGCTGCTGGGAATGAACCACCAGCATCAGCGATAGCGCTCAATTCACCCAGGTTTGGGAGTGTGTTGGCACTTTGAAAATTAGACAAGAGGAAGTTGATGTTTTGAGCATACACTACTCCTGTTTCCACCACAATTTCCGAATCATCGAAAATTGGGTCGATGTAGCGAGTCTGCGCCGACGACATCATCGGGAGGGCTGCTACCATTGCCACTAGGGCTGAACGTAGACATTTTTTCATTGGCTTGTTTATTTTGGTTGTTATTTATTCTTCACTTTGGGTTCATACAGCACAGAGAAATAAATCATTCTCCCTACCAATGGCCCGCCATAAACTTGTAAATTCAAATTTCTGAAAGCGCGAGAAGCTCTATCGTTAAAATCACCTAAATCATCATCAAAGAAAGGGCGAATCCCCATCAAATTGGAAGCACCAAGTTTAAAGGTACAATCAATTTTTGGAACTTCTATATTGATTTGAGCATCTACCATATCGTACGATGGAATCGGCCCTGTAAACTGCGGAGAACCTTCAAAAATGAAGTTTTCTATCCACTTATAGTTTACAGAATAGCCTACATTTTTTATCTTTTTAAATAATACCAAATCCTTTGCGCTAATACCTAAATTGTATTTATGCTCAGGAGTGTTGAATGCAGGAATGATCGGATCATCTTCGCCGCTGTTGAGACGGTTCCATGAGTAATTAGCATTCAACGTTGATTTTCTAAAGAAATAGTTTCCTCCGATGTTGAAGCCTTGTGTAGTCACCACTTGTGTCGCATTCACTGCAACACGATACACTTGAATACCTCCGTCTGGTAAACCTTCTGGAGTGAAACGTGCAGATATTCCAAGATTAAACCCGATAAAATCGATGTAGCGTGTATAGTAGTAACTCGCGTCCATGAAAAATTTATTGGAAAAAATTCCGCGGTATCCAACCTCGATGGTGCGCGCACGCTCAGGGCGGATGCGGTCTACGTTGAAATAATCCAACTTCGCCAATCCAGAACTCAATGGCGATGTATTTCTATATTCATTGAAAGAGTCGAGTGTAATCAACGAATCTCTGCCTTCCTCAAATCTGCCATCCACATTTCCGAGAAGTATTGCACGGCCTACATTGTAGAACAAGTACTGATCCGCAAGCGTTGGATTGCGCAAGGCGCTGCTAAACGTCAATCTGAATACATTGTTAGGATTTCTATTGTAAACAATGGATGCAGCTGGGGAAATCAAGAAGTCGAAGTTTTGGTTCTTATCGACACGACCTGTGGCGTTAAGAATCAACTTATTTTCCATCACTTTCTTCTCCACACCAACATAAGCGCCATATTCAAAGTTGGTAATCTCAATACGAGAGCTATCCGTTGCAATTCTTCGTCCTTGTCCGTCCAAAGCAAAACCACCGTCAGCATTGCGCAAGTATGTATATTGAAGTGTGTCACTAAAGATAGTTCCTCTCGAATCAGGGCGATACCATCTCACGTTTCCACCCGTGGTGATTGTTGCCCATGTGGGTGTGAATTTATATTCTCCATGCACATGATAAAGCTTTGAACGATCATAGAACAAGGAACCACCTTCTGTAAATGTGGTACTTGTAATCTCATTAAACTTATCATTGAAGCGCTGCGTTCCAGGTTGATAAAAAGGCTGAATATCCTGCGTAGAGGTTGCGTTGACCGTGTTAATGGTATTCTGATAAAGATTCGCAAAGAAGTCAGAATCTTGAATATACCACTCCCCCAATAGATTCTGAAAAAGTTCCAATTGCTGAGCTGGGGGCAATCCCGAAGTTCCTACTTGACTTAAAATCTGATCATAGCGTGGTTGATCACGAACGAGCGCGTCATAATCCAATGTATTGCGCCATACCGAAGCCACACGAGTATTCCATTCAGCAGTCGAACCAGAAGCCTCTAACAATCGAATTCCGGTAGTAACAATATCATAAGTGTTGCCAGCATCTTCTCCAGTAGAGTAAGCGCGAACAAACCACTTGTTATCTTTTTTCAATTCAATTTTGTTTTGCCAAAAACGAATGTCTTTCAAGCGGTAACGATTGTCCCCCTGATATACCGTCGATCCTGTGCTGAAATTGAATTGATAACTTAGAGTAAGATCGCTTTTAATCTTGTAAAAAGCCGCAGCACTGGATTTAAAGTTTTCAAGCGTATAATCAGTCAGTTGATTTTCTCTGTATCCATTTCTATAAAAAACTCCCAAGCCAGTATATTCAAAAGGAGAATCTGTGTAGTCATTGTTTGTGGCAATGGCCTCGTCACCGTAAACATTTACGGCATCGAAACCATAAGGGTTTTCGGTACCATGCTCACTGCCGAATATTGGAGAATAATCAGAAGCCTCCCAGTCGTTTGCACGGATGTAATAGAGGTTAATTTTATAAGCGAATTTATCTTCTCCGTCTTTGTTCTTGAAAGCCTGTGCCCAACGGATTTGAGGTTCGAGCAGCGCACGCTCCCCCACTTTCATTTGTGCAGAAAATCCTTGAAACAAAAATGGATTTTTTGTTTCCATATTTATCACACCATTGAAGGCACCTGGTCCGAAAAACGCACTGCTGGCGCCCTGCACGATGTCTACACTTTTCACATCTAGGTCAGGCGCACCAAGAAAATTACCCAAAGAAAAATTCAATCCTGGTGATTGGTTGTCTACGCCATCTATCAATTGAAGCGTACGCACAGGAGACGTTGAGTTGAATCCACGCGTATTGATGATTCTAAATCCAAGACTTGCCGTAGTTAAATCTACACCTTTCAGCGTACCAAGAGCTTCATAGAAATTACCTGACGGCGCCTGCTTGATTGCAATCAAATCCAAGTTCTCCACAGTGAGTGGCGCTTGTTTTTGTTTTTCTGTTACACGAATATCCTCGATGATTACTACCGGACCATCAATGACCAATTCCGTCATTTTTACATTAATTCGTTCTGAAGCAGACTTTACTTCAACTTCTTTCTCACTGTAACCGATTAAGCGAAAAACGAGTGTGACAGGAAGTGACTCTACTTTGAGTGAAAATTCACCATCGAAATCTGTAGACGTTCCGCTTGTGGTACCTTTAATTCCAACATTGACTGCAAATAAGGGTACCGCGGAAGCCTCATCAATAACCTGACCTTTAATCGTTTGCGCACTCGCACGAAATCCAACTAGAACTGCAAATAATACGAGGAGAGAGATTTTATGTTCACTCATAAGGTTTGTCAAGGTTATACGGTAGGTGCTAAAATAAAGGACTTTTGCAAATAAAACTATGAATGCATAAAAAAAAGCACAATAGTCATAAGTCCATTGTGCTTTTTAGGAAAATATTCTCTTAATAAATCGCCGGGAATTGTGAAGGATTCACCTCTCTCATGATGTTATATGCAGCATCGAAAACGTCCTCGATACTAGGCTTTGAGAAGTAATCACCGTCCGTTCCGTAAGCTGGCAAATGTGCCTTTGCAGTTAGGGTTACAGGCTCACTATCGAGCAATTTGTAACCACCTTGTTTGTTGATTATCTGATCGAGAATGAAAGCAGAAGCACCGCCGGGCACATCCTCATCTACAATCAAAAGCCTACTTGTTTTTTCAATACTTTGTGCGCAAATGTGATTGATATCAAATGGTAACAGGGTTCTTACATCAACCAACTCTACATCGATACCCACCTCAGCCAGCTGTGATGCCGCTTGCTGACACAAATTAAACGTCGAGCCATAGCTTACGATGGTAAGGTCAGTGCCTTCTTTTACTACTTCTGGGACACCAACGGGAATAGTGTATTCACCGAGATTCTTCGGTTTCAACTCTTTCGAGCGATAACCATTCAAACACTCTACAACAATAGCCGGCTCATCGCTCTTGAGAAGTGTGTTGTACATACCAGCCGCCTGCATCATGTTGCGCGGCACACATACAATCATGCCACGAACGCTGTGAATAATGCTTCCCATAGGACTTCCAGCATGCCATACACCTTCAAGTCTATGTCCGCGTGTACTCACAATTAAAGGCGCTTTTTGTCCTCCTTTTGTTCTATATTGCACCGAAGCCAAATCATCACGCATGATTTGTAATGCATAAAAAATATAATCCAGATACTGAATTTCCGCTACTGGTCTCAACCCACGCATCGCCATTCCAATGCCTTGTCCGAGAATTGTCGCCTCACGAATACCACTATCTGAGACTCTGAGTTCGCCAAACTTCTCTTGAAGTCCTTCACACGTCTGATTCACACCTCCAATTTTTCCAACATCTTCTCCGAAAATTAAAACCTCCGGACGTTTCGACATGGTGAGGTCCCAGAAATCTCTAAGTATAATTCTGCCATCCACCGACTCGCAAGAAGCATCCACTTGTGGAGTTACCTCGTTTACGTTTAGCGCAGACCACGCTGATTCGCTATATAGATGTGAGCTGTATCTTCTCTCACATTCTGAATGTAACGTATTAATCCAATTAGAAAGAGAGCTCGCGCTCGATGATTGCTGCCCTCTAACTGCTCGCAAAGCGCGCTTGGCAAACGAAAAAATATCCTTTCGAATGGGATCTATCGTTTTGCTAAACTCTGCTTGAATGGCTTGAAGCTGTTCGTTTGATGAAAACTCATTTGCTAAATTGCCAATCAAAGAGCGAGCTGTCACTACGTCTTTATCAATATCCTCACGAAAATCTGCCCATGCTTGTTTTTGCTCTTGGCGCACAAACTGCTTTGCCTCTTCACGAATGGCGTCGAGATCTCTTTCAGAAGCTGCACCATCACGAATGATAAATTGTTTGAATTGCACAAGACAATCGTATTCTTCATACCAGGCGAGCAATGACTTATCCTTGTAGCGCTCGTGACTGCCGCTTGTACTGTGTCCTTGTGGCTGCGTCAATTCTTCAACGTGCACTAGGGTTGGAATATGGTGTTCGCGTGAATACTGAACAGCCTTTTCATAGGTCAACAGGAGCTCTGGATAATTCCAGCCTTTGACTTTAAAAATCTTGATACCGTTGGTGGTAGTAGTCTTTTCGAAACCAGAAAGTGCTTCAGAGATACTTTCTTTTACCGTTTGAAACTTTTTTGGGACACTGATTCCCCAACC
Source organism: Flavobacteriales bacterium (assembly GCA_947457285.1). GTDB lineage: Bacteria > Bacteroidota > Bacteroidia > Flavobacteriales_D > Sanyastnellaceae > JAIXWP01. Next base: position 10,157 of record CANGVZ010000034.1, read on the forward strand.
GTTATCCCATACGGACATACACATCGGCACGCTGAGTACTGCCGCGGCATTCATCGTTTCCCAAAACAATCCTTCGGAAGTGCTTGAGTCACCGATTGTACCGAATGCGACCTCATTTCCTTTATTAGAAAAATCAGTGAATGCATGCAAGTCGGGAAGCTGACGATACATTTTAGAAGCCTGCGCCAAACCCAACAAACGAGGCATTTGGCCTGCGGTGGGTGAAATATCTGCAGAAGAGTTTTTCAACTCAGAAACTTTCTTCCAGCTTCCATCCTCATTGAGAAAGCGGGTACCATAATGGCCGCCCATTTGACGACCCGCGCTCGCAGGCTCGTATGCAACATCCGTATGCGCGTAGAGCGCTGCGAAATATTGTCGAACAGTGAGTTCATTGATCGCCATCATGAAGGTTTGATCGCGATAATAACCCGCTCTCCAATCGCCATTTTTAAACTGGCGTGCCATGGCGATTTGGGCGAGCTCTTTTCCATCACCAAAAATTCCAAACTTGGCCTTTCCGGTCAGTACTTCTTTTCTTCCCAAAAGAGAAGCCTCGCGCGAGATGCAGGCCAAACGATAATCGTCCAACATGCGTTGACGAATCTTCTCTTCCGTAAGAATATGATCTGGTGTTTCAAAGGATTTTGACATGCTACAAAGATAAAAGGATTCTGTGCTGACCAACTTACATCGCCGCTGCTATTTCTGCTCCTAACCGAGCATTATTCTTAACCAATTGAATATTCGCTTCTAGGCTCCTACCCTCCGTTATACTTTTAATTTCAGAGAGCAAAAACGGTGTTAACTTTTTGCCTTTAACACCATAATCCTTTGATTTAGAAATCGCGTCCTCAATGATGGTGTCTATTTTATTACTTTCAATTTCATAAGGTTTAGGAATAGGATTGGAAATCAAAGCCCCACCCTTTAAGCCTAAGGCCCATTTCGTATTTAAAAAATTGGCAATTTCGGAAACGTGGTCCATTCTCATTTCAACCGCTTCATTACTTTCTGAACTATAAAAGGCTCCAAAGCGATTGGAACGATAGGATATTACGGGCACTCCAAGTGTTTCCAGCAGCTCCAAGGTTGCTGGAATATCGAGAATAGCCTTGGCCCCTGCACTTACCACAGCCACGTTCGTTTGAGCGAGCTCAATCAGGTCTGTGCTGATATCCAGCGAATCCGCCCAGCCTCTGTGCACTCCACCAATACCACCTGTGACAAATATTTTAATTCCTGCCATTTCAGCGCCAATCATCGTAGCAGATACTGTAGTGGCCGCAATCTTTTTCATAGCAATAGCATATGGCAGTTCCCTTCTACTCACCTTCATCACATCCTTAGATTCTGCAAGCAGATTCAACTGCTGATCATCGAGGCCGATATGCAGTTTGCCATTCATGCAGGCTATGGTGGCCGGCACAGCTCCATTTGCTCGGATGATTGCCCCTACTTCCTTAGCCATTTGAATATTCTCCGGAAATGGCATTCCATGCGCAATAATGGTAGATTCCAAGGCCACCACGGGCTTGCCTTCCCTCAAGGCTTGTCTCACTTCCTCGTGAATATGAATCATTGATTTCATGCTTGCCAAAGTAGCGGAATTGCTGTAAAAAATAAATTTTATAATC
>CANGVZ010000035.1 GCA_947457285.1 Flavobacteriales bacterium
TCTTCATTCCATTGTCGAGTGTGATTAATTGATATTGCCCGATTTGAATTTTTGGTGCCGCTGCGGGAGCTGGAACTTTAGAGCGGTCGAGCTGTGCAGTAGGAGTACACGCTGCAAATGCAATAGCAGTTGCAAATAAAAATATGATATATTTTTTCATGGTCAATTTCATTTTTTAGAATTATTCAGCTGACATTTTTGGGTCATTGAGGAAATACATCACAACTCTGTTTTCAGGGATGTAATATTTCTGTGCAGACTTCTGAATATCTTCTCTTGTCACTGCAAGGTAGCGCTGAATCTCAGTATTGATGAGGTTCGCGTTGCCGTAGTACATGTGATAATTTGCTAAACTTTCAGCAATACCTGCCACGGTAGAGTTGGCTTGTACGAAGTTGGACTCAATCTGATTTCTCAATTTCTGGAATTCATTTTCACTGATGAGTTCTTTTTTTACTTTTTCAATTTCTTCAAGCATGGCGTCCTCAACTTGTTTTGGTTCGATACCCATGTTTGCCAAGCTAAATGCAAGTGTTAAGCCTGGGTCTTCCGTATTGTAAGTAAATGCACTGGAAAAAAGAGCAAGCTGTTTTTCTTCTACAAGTGCACGATTAAGACGTGAACTTTCTCCTTGAGCAAGAATTTGATTGAGCATATCTACAGCGTAGAATTCAGTGGTTCCTTGTGCAGGAATGTGATATGCCATCACAATCATTGGAAGTTGATCTTTGCCCATCACAGTGTCGCGTACTTCACCTTTGTTGATTGGTTCTTTAACAGTAGGGCGAGGAATTTCTTTGGTGCCGCGAGGAATACCTTCGAAGTATTTTTTTACGAGCGCCTTTGTCTCTTCGATGTTGATGTCGCCTGCAATGGAAAGCACTGCATTGTTAGGGACGTAGAAAGTCTTGTAGAAGTCGATGAAGTCTTGTTCTTGCGCGGCATTAAGGTCTTCCATACTTCCAATTGGAGCCCAGCTATATGGATGCACATCGAAAGCAGCATCGAGCGTTGCTCCGAAGAGATTACCATAAGGTTGGTTGTCGATGCGTTGACGCTTTTCTTCTTTTACCACTTCGCGCTGTGTTTCTATACCAACTGTTTCAACTTTAGCATGAAGAAGACGCTCACTTTCCAACCAAAGACCAAGCTCCAGTTGGTTGCTTGGTAATAGCTCATAGTAGAAGGTGCGGTCCTGAGATGTGTTCGCATTAAGCGCGCCACCTGCGTTTTCTACGAATTTTGAGTACTGTCCACGACCAATATTTTGTGAACCTTCGAAGAGAAGATGTTCAAAGAAGTGGGCCATCCCCGTTCTTCCAGTGGTTTCATTTTTCGAACCAACATGGTACATGATGGTAACAGCAACAATGGGTGTTGAATGGTCCTCGTGCAGAATTACGTGCAAACCATTCTTTAAATCAAACTCTTCGAATTTGATATTCTGAGCACTTACCGTTGCTGAAGAGAGCAATGCGAGAGCTGCAGATAGAAATATGATTTTTTTCATTGAGTAAAAAATTGGATTTTGGTAGGCGAAAATAGCGAAAGCATTGAAATGATTCCACAACATCATATAAATGGTAGAATAGGTAGGACGAGCGGTTTTTTAAGCGGTTTGTGTCATATTTGCAGCACCAAACCACGACCATAGATATGGAGACTTTTGAAATAAGACCAGAACATCATTTAACCATTTATGATGTAAAAGATATCGTTTACCATCGACGCAAACTGATTCTTTCCGAAAGTGCTAAGGCAAAAATTCAACGTTGTCGCAAATTTTTAGATGATTATCAAGCCAAATCAGAATCTCCTGTTTATGGAATAAATACAGGTTTTGGTTCACTTTACAACACGGTCATTAATCCAGGTGATTTGGAGAAATTGCAGGAAAATTTACTGATGTCGCATGCATGCGGTATGGGCGAGGAGGTTGATTTGAACGTGGTGCGGATAATGATTTTATTAAAAATCCAAGGGTTGAGTTACGGGCATAGTGGTGTTCAGCTCGAGACAGTAGAGCGTTTGGTTGAGTTTTTTAATCATGATATTATTCCCGTAGTCTATTCCCAAGGCTCCCTTGGAGCGAGTGGTGATCTTGCACCCTTGAGCCATCTCTGCCTTCCATTGTTCGGTATGGGGGAAGTCATTTATCAAAATGAGCGTTATAAGACGACCGACTTGCTCAAAAAGCTCGGTTGGAGTCCAATAAAACTGAAAAGCAAGGAGGGACTTGCGCTCATTAATGGCACCCAGTTTATGAATGCTTTTGCTTGCTATATATTAATTCACTCCGATGAGCTATTTCGAGGTGCAGAAAAAATAGCCGCCATGTCGCTTGATGCGTTTGACGGGCGTCCCGAACCTTTCGAAGATATTTTACATAGCGTTCGAAATCACAAAGGTCAACGAGATGTAGCAGGCAGAATGCGACTTCATCTCGAGGGTAGTGAGATTATTAAGCAAGCAAAAGTGCATGTGCAGGATCCATATAGTTTTCGATGCATTCCGCAAGTGCACGGTGCTTCATGGGATCAATGGGAGCATGTGAGAAAAACGGTTGAAACCGAGATGAATTCTGTGACAGATAATCCGATTATTTTCCCAGATGAAAATAGGATAATCAGTGGAGGACATTTTCACGGACAGCCCTTAGCGATTGCACTCGATCTGATTGCCATTGCGATGGCTGAAATTGCAAGTATCAGCGAGCGCCGAACCTACAAATTAATCAATGGTCTTCGTGGCCTTCCTGCATTTTTAGTATCGAATCCCGGTCTGAACAGTGGCTATATGATTCCGCAATACACTGCGGCGAGCATCGTGTCGCAAAACAAGCAACTCTGCACTCCGGCGAGTGTCGATACTATTGATAGCAGTAATGGACAAGAAGATCATGTTTCGATGGGAGCCAATGCAGCCACCAAAGCTTATCGTGTTTTAGACAATTTGCGACGCATCCTTGCAATCGAATTGTTGAATGCTGCGCAAGCGCTTGAGTTTAGAAGGCCATTGAAGAGTTCACCATCCGTTGAGTCCCTTCATGGAAAGTTGCGTTCCTTTATTCCCAAGACAGAAGACGATAGATACTTCAGCGACGACTTGAGAAAGGCGGAGTCTATTTTACAAGAAATAATTTAACTACCGAACGTTCATTCGGTAGGTGTGTTCTATGTTTTCTGATTTAATGCGCACTATATAATTTCCTTGATCAAGTGTGTTGATGTCGAGCTGAGTTTGACTGGACGTTACAATTTCATTGAGGATCATTCTGCCCGTCATATCATAGATTTGAACGGTGCTGCTAACGGCAACATTTTCTATCGTGATGAATTCTGTGGCAGGATTGGGATAAATTTTAGGCGCAGCCAAAGAAGTTTCTTCCAAGTTTAGGAAGAAGAAATTAGCATCATTCGTAACCTCACAGCCGTTGGCGTCCGTTACGGTTACATTGTGATTTTCATTATAAGGTATAAGTGCATTTGATGAACTTTCACCGGTTGTCCAGGCATAACTATAAGGTTCTGTGCCTCCGCTTACAGGGATGTTAATTTCAACTCCTGTTGCAGTGGATTGAATGATTTGAAAATTGCCAAGAACGAGTTGCTCCGGTTGAGTTATCGTGTAGGACGATGTAATAGTACAGTTGTTTTCATCAATAACAGAGACTAAATAAGTACCGGGACAGAGATCGAATCTCTCTTGACCTATAGCGCCATCAGACCAAGCAAAGGAAGCGACTCCCTGTGCTCCGGTCACGCTAAGAACTATTTCACCATCACAATCATTAAAGCAAGCTATATTTTCGATTACTGAGTTGATTTCGAATCCATCGATTGCCGGAACATTCACATCAATGGTAGAGGTGCAATTGTTAGCGTCGATAAATTCAAAATTGTACAACCCAGGGCTTGAAATACTTTCATCTGAAAAAGTCTGTATGAATGGTTCCACTCCGCCTGATACAGTGAATGAAATCATTCCTGTTTCTCCTGTGCAAGAGATTGGTTGGGTCAAATAATCGATTACAATTTGTTCGGGTTGTTCGATGGTGAGTTGCACAGCATCGCTGCAGTTGTTTGAATCAAAGATGAGTGCTTCGAATTCGCCGGCTGGTACTTCAAAGATGCCTTCACCTGTGTACACTCCGCTGCCTCCTGCAGCTGTGATGGTGATTTGCGCCAATCCACCAAAACACGAAATTGGGACCAGAGATGTTTCTACACTCAGCGGTTGTGGTTCGGTAATAGTAAACGAGAATTCTTTTGAGTAGCCAACAGCGTCAGTAATAGTTAAAGAATAATCACCAGCCGATAGGAAATCGCGGGCGAGATTAAAATCGCCATCTGCCCACTGCCAGCCGTAAGGCGGCACGCCTCCGCTTATTTCTGGGGATATTTCACCATCAGCAGCTCCAGCACAAGAAATATCTTGGACGTTACCTTCTAGTTCAAGATCAGCAGGACTGCTGATAGTGAACTCGAATGAATTGGTACAATTAGATTCATCAGTTACAGTAAGCACATAATCGCCAATCGGCAGCTGGTCTAAGTCTGCCTGGGGAGACAGAGATGTTGTATAGGGAGGATTTCCGCCTGAAATTCCTAAAATGGAGAAAGATCCAGTACCTCCAAAGAATGCTGCATCATTGAAGGCAAATTGTGCTTCTATTGCTTGTGGATCTTCTATTTCAAAAGATAGGTTTTGCACTTGGCCGGCGTTATCGGTTATCGCTACAGAATAATTTCCTGCTGAAAGATTGTTTCTGTCTTCTTGATTGTTCCCATCATTCCATAGGTAGGAATAAGGCGCGTTGCCTGAAGTGATATTGATGCTTATAGTACCATTAGAACCTCCGGCGCATGAGGGGTTGGTAGAAGTGCTAGCTATAGAAAGTTGTTGAGCTTCGGTAAGAGTAAGCGATGTTGATCCTCCGTTATCACTGCCTGTACCTCCAGTTCCGTTTACGGCATTACCGGCGCTATACATGCGCACACTTCCAGTTCCCGCCGCGGGTGCAGTCCAGCTGAAGTTGAATTGATTGTTTGGAAGTACGCCGTTATGCTCCACATAAGTTCTTCCTGCTACAGCGCCCACAAGCACAGTTTTTTGTTTGACGTTAGAGGCGAGGTTGGTGTATCCCGCTAGTGGACTGTTGCCCGGAGTAGTGAGGCAAGTTAGTTGGAATCCATATCCTGCTGGGTTTCCTGTGCTATTTTGAACGGTGACTCTTACATCATAGGTATTTCCTGGAATGTATGCGGTGACAGGTGTGTTAGTTTCTTGAATGAAAACCTGGATACTGAGATTGACCATGCCGTAGGCTCCACCATTGTGGCAATTGCCACAGACTTGGCTTTCGCCAGGCGCTCCTGTATTACCTGCATTAGCTGCGGTAGCTCTTCCATTGGACGAGGACGTAGCAATAAAATAGATACTGCTGCAGATGAGAATGAGTAAGAATAGAGAGTTCCTTTTCATGGTTGCTAAGGTTATGATAGAGAATAAACCGATGCAACATACGAAAGGTTGACCAAAGAAACTATTTTCCAGAGCCTTTAAGCACAATTAAAATTGTGTAAGCTAGGATTTTAAAGTCCATGGCGATGGACATATTTTCAATATATAAGATATCAAATTTCAAGCGCTGGATCATCTGATCAACGTTTTCAGCATAACCATACTTCACCTGACCCCAACTGGTGATTCCAGGTCTCACGCGGTGCAGGTGTCGATAATGCGGTGCGCGCTCCATAATTTTTTCAATGAAATATGCACGCTCTGGTCGAGGACCAACAAGAGACATGTCGCCTATGAGAACGTTCCAAAACTGGGGAATCTCATCGAGTCGAGTCTTTCTTAAAAAACGACCTGTTTTGGTAACTCTGCTATCTGTGCTGGAACTTAATTGAGGCCCATTTTTCTCAGCATCTTCCACCATCGTGCGGAATTTATAAATCATAAATGGCTTTCCATGCTTGCCGATGCGCTGTTGAGAAAAGAAAACTGGTCCTTTGGATCCCGACTTTATTAGTATAGCCAAAACCAGAAAGAGTGGACTCAGAATGATTAGGCTGATCGTAGATGCGAAGATATCAATGAGTCTTTTTACGCTGAATTGCCATGCAGGCATGATTTCAGAGTTGACTCGAATGAGGGGAATCCCATAAATGCTGTTGGTTTGAACGGAACCACTGACGATGTCATACATATCTGGAATAATATTCACGTTGACGTCGAGATCTTCGAGAAGGTTGATGATATTTTCTAAATCTTGGTGGTCAGAACTTTCCACTGCGATGATGACCTCCTCAACTTGATGCTGCTTTATTAAGTCTGGCAGTTGATAGTACTTACCGAGCAGGGGCATATGTTGCGCCATGAGATTGTCTACACCATTAACACGAACAAAACCGATGAATTTGAATCCAGGGGATTTTTTCATCGTGATGATTTCGTTGTATAGGTTGAGCGCTTGTTCGTTGCCTCCTACCATGATGGTGTTGAAACCTAGTTTGCGAGATTGGACAAGGTATACAGTGCGAGACGTGAGAATAAGTCTAAAGAGCAATGTCAAGCCGAAATGCGCGGTGAAAAGAAAAATTAAGCTCTTGTAATATCTGCTGTAATGTCCGAGTTCATCATCGAGCAGCAATGTGAAAAAGATAATGAGCACACCGAAAATGGAAACCACAAACACCTGCGTGAATTCTTTAATACGATATCGCCTGAAGATATTGTGGTAGTGTCCTGCCATGAAATGTATTACAATCCAGAAAAGCGGAACCATAACAAGACCAAGAAAATAATTGTCATCAAATTTTACTTCAATCGGATATCCAAAGAATTCTGATTCCAGTACTTTTTTTCTATAAATAAAAAGCAAAGTCCAGGCAAGCGCCGCCGCGACTAAGTCGGCAAACACATATTTCGATACCTGAATTTTTTTATTCATAAGTGATGATGCAGAGAGGTGTTAGAAGCTAATGAGTTTTAAATTATCAAGATATAAATCAATAGCATTGCCGGGGCTATCTGGCACCGATTCGAAGTAGACTTCAAAGTGCGATGCATTAGGATTATCTCTCACGATGAGTCCGAGGTCGAGATAAATTTTGTTCCAAACAGGTGCTGATGAGCCGGAAGTCGTCGGATTGATGATCGCAATAAGATTGCGACGGTCAGAGGTTCCTTCTCTTGCAATGAGCCCAACAGAAAATTTGTTGTTGCAGCTGTAGTTGAGCTCTAAAAATGTAATGACGCCACTTTCCAGGTCTAGATTGTCGTCGTCTTTGAATGAGAGGTTGGTGCTGCCTGAAGGCATTCTGAAATAGCCGCATCTATTACCTTCGAACACTTTGGTTTCATCATCTTCTATCAGCAGCTCTCCTTGATTAGAGCTGAGTGCTAGCATAGAGGGGGTATTGATGTCCCAATCTTTTTGGGTAATGTTCAGTTCGTCGAAATAAGAGAAAGTAGGTCTTATGGTGTCAAAGGCCAGTGGCTTGAGGTTTTTGTTGAGTCGGTAACCTTGAACAAAAGGATAGATGATGCGGGAGTCACTTAATCCGAAGTTTTTGATACCTGCAAAGAAGGACAGATTGGTGTTGCCTTCATGAAGAATTGGAATAGTCGCGGGCAAGTCGTAAACGCCCACCACTTGGTCGTTGGCATACGCCCAAATTTCTGTGAACTTCTGACTTTCAGTGCCTTGGCCAGGTTCGGTAGAAAATGAGAACTGGTCTATATAAATGAAAGCCGGCTCTTTTTCATCAGGATTGATGAAATTACATGAGGCAATAAACAGCGCGAGTGATAGATAGACTATCTTGAACTTCATAGAGCAGCTTGGTTGGAAAGGCCGCGAAAATAGCTAATCATAACCATTTCGCGTGACATTAACGCTGTTTTTGAAGAATATTGTGCCCAGGGTTGAAAAAATGAGTACTCGCTTGCTATTCATCAAGTTGGAGTAGAGAAGCTTGTTTCATTTTTTCCAAAATCATCAGTGCCACTTCTAAGGCACGGGTGCCTTGCTCGAGGGGCACTTCTAATGGAGCTAATCCATTGATAGCGTTAGCGAATGAAGATAATTCGTCTTTAATAGCATTATTTGCCTCTATCGCTGGCTTATCAAAGAGTATTTCTTTTTTACCCTTTTCTCCAAGATCAATGGTGACCGAAAACGGATCTGGCTCGCCATGCACCTCTTTCATTCTCACGATTTCTGATTCTTTAGCGAGAAAATCAACGGAGATGTAGGCGTCTCTTTGGAAGAAACGCGATTTGCGCATGGATTTGAGCGAAATGCGACTAGCAGTCAGATTTGCCACACAGCCATTGTCAAGTTCTAATCGGGCATTGGCGATATCTGGGGTATCACTAAGGACAGCTACTCCGCTGGCGGAAACTTTTCTGACATTGGCCTTGGTTACCGCAAGCACGATATCAATATCATGAATCATTAAGTCCAATACAACAGAGACGTCCGTGCCTCTTGGATTGAATTGAGCCAAGCGATGAGTTTCTATAAACTTGGGCTGGGTCAAATGTTGGCGCACCGCAGTGAAGGCTGGGTTGAAACGCTCCACGTGTCCAACCTGAGCCTTGATGCCAGCCTCATTCGCCAGCTTAATCAAGGCTTTCGCTTCGTCTAAAGTATGAGTGACTGGCTTTTCGATGAAGATATGCTTGAATTTTCGAATAGCGGCTGCCGCGCAATCAAAATGATAAATAGTGGGAGTCACTATATCCACGACATCAACCGAGTCTAGAAGGGAATCGATGCTGTGAAAAGGCATTAGCTCAAATTGAGCGGCTGCCTCTTTTGCTTTTTGAATATCGGGGTCAAAAAAACCGACAAGCTCATATTGGTCGCTAAGTTCACGTATGCATTTCATGTGGATTTTACCCAAATGTCCCGCTCCTAATACTCCGATTTTTAACTTCATTATCTCATCTCTTTATCCTTGCAAATGTTATAAGAAGGATTGTTTACATTGAATGGTTGATTTTTACTTTTCAACATTGGAAAGAGAATGACGCAATGACCTAGTTTTGAACTCATCTTATGGAGGATAATTACAGACACAAAGGATTGAGGAAGAAACTCCTAGAGGAGTTGGCAGTCAAGGGAATTACGGATAAGAATGTTTTGGAGGCCATGAATCGGGTTCCAAGACACTTTTTTTTATCCAGTGCATTCCTTGAATATGCTTATGAGAACAAGGCATTTCAGATAGGCGCAGGTCAAACTATTTCCGCTCCCTATACCGTGGCTTTTCAATCGCAATTGCTACAAATAGAAAAAGGAATGAAGGTGTTGGAAATCGGAACAGGTTCTGGTTATCAAACTGCAGTATTATGTGAATTGGGGGCAAAAGTTTTTTCCATCGAAAGGCAAAAGTTGTTGCATGACAATGCAAAACTCCTGCTTCATAAAATGAGCTATCGCGTCAATCTCGTTTATGGAGATGGATATAAAGGGATGCCTTCTTTCGCGCCATTTGATAGAATTCTCATCACATGTGCGGTGCCCGTTGTGCCGGATGAGCTTTTGATGCAGATGAAGTCTGACGGTCGATTGGTGATGCCATTTGGGGAAGGAAAAGAGCAGGAAATGATGGTAATCCAAGAGTCTCCTAATGGCGAGTTTGTTTCGGAGGTTCATGGAAAATTCTCCTTCGTGCCGATGCTTGAAAAGCGAAACTCACAGCGTTAGTGATGTGTACAAGGCGTGAATAAAATTATATTTTTTCACTTCCAATCATCCATCTAAAACCTGCGATTTCCGATACTTTTGAAGGTGATGATAAGATGGAATATTACAAACCTGCTGTTGTTTTTTCTGCTGTGTAGCTCCGTGGTGAGCGCTCAGGAAAATAGCCCTGCGCAAGTTAATTTCCACTATTATCAAAAAGTAAAAGAGGCGGAAGTAAACTCTGTTGTGGAATTGACCTGTGCTTCTTTGGCATTGTATATAGATCGCAACCTGACAGTTTCTGGAAATAAAGCCAAATGGTCAAAAGCTGAGAAAATTATTTACAAGGATATCAATGCGCTGGTCGTTTCGTCATTCAAGTATTATCAGTACAAATCACTCGCACCATTCAAGAGTTTTTCTCAAGATGTGATGGAGCAGATTCAAAAAATTAGCTCATTGGATTTTGGCAATACTTCAGAGTTTGATTCGAAGTGGACGGAGCAGGAAATTCAAAAAAGGAAGTATATTTTTTTTAAAAAAGAAGTTGATTATTTGATGCTTCTCTTGCAGACTGAGCTTGGTGTTTTTTCGGCTGAAAATCTTCTGACGCTCGAAAGTGTGGAGGCGGTTGAAGTCGATACTGCGGAATTTGAATTCGACCCAAATGAATTTTTGAGCTCAGCAGAAATTGAGCTTTCCGACGAAACCATTAAGCTTTTAGGACAAAAAGATGAGTCACAATTAGAGATGGGTTCGAACGCATCGGATAATGAATTTGCGGAGTTGAGAAAGGTGATATTGGAAAATAATTCAAAGCTCGGGAAGCTCGAGGAACAAATGAATGCAATGCGCATTGATCAATTAGAGTGGATGGATCAGCAAAATAAAGAGCGTGATCAAATGCTACAATCTCAAATAAATGATTTGAAAGAAATGGTAATTGAGCTTGTAAGGGCGAGTGGTAATGAAGCTTTGGCAAATGTTGAAATAGGAGGAGGAGACATCTCAATAAAGAACACCAATGCGATTGAAAATCTACCTTCTTTTATTGAGGTATATTTTGATAAGGCAAGCACGAAACTTAACATCGAAACTCAGCTCGTATTGTCGGAAGTTGTGGATATGGCCGTGCGAATGCCTGATACTAAAATTTTGATAACGGGCATGGCAGATAAGTCTGGAGACGAAGCACGTAATTTAATTTTGTCACAAGAACGCGCCTCTCAGGTAAAAAAGTTCTTTGTTCAGAGTGGTTTGAATTCTGAACGCTTTGTGATGAGATATACAGGTTCTAGCAAATCTAGTGAGTCGTCATCCACTGATAGAAAAGTGAGAATTGAATTTATTATTCCATAGTTATGAAGATTATTTGTATTGGTAGAAATTATGCAGAACATGCCAAGGAACTGGGGAATGCAGTTCCAACAGAACCTGTCTTTTTTTGCAAGCCAGACTCTGCAATTTTACCAAGGAGTAATCCATTATTTATTCCGCCATTTACCAATGATCTGCATTACGAAGTAGAGCTCATAATTAAAATAGATCGTCTGGGTAAAAACATCGAAGAGCAGTTCGCGAATCGATATTATTCTACTGTTGGATTAGGCATTGATTTTACGGCAAGGGATGTTCAGGAAGAGCAGAAGAAAAAGGGTTTGCCTTGGGAAAAGGCAAAAGCTTTTGACGGAAGTGCTGTAGTCGGAAAGGATTTTATTCCGCTCGACGAATTGGACCGAGCGAATATTCGGTTTTCCTTAAAGAAAAATGGCCAGGTAGTTCAAGACGGAAGTAGCAGTGAAATGATTTTTAATTTCGATAAAATCATTGCTTACGTTTCTCAGTATATGACTCTAAAGATTGGTGACTTGATTTTCACAGGAACCCCAAGTGGTGTAGGGCCGGTGGCAATCAATGATGTGTTGGAGGGTTATTTAGGTGAAAAGAAAAGGTTTAAA
>CANGVZ010000036.1 GCA_947457285.1 Flavobacteriales bacterium
CCTGGTAAGGACTTTAAAAATCTTCAAAATGTGTTCAAACTCCTTTTGGAACATGAAACACGCGTGACCAATGAAATCAACGGAGTGGTAGATATCTGTCTCAAAGAAAAAGACTACACCACCCACAATTTCATGCAGTGGTACGTGGCTGAGCAAATCGAAGAAGAAACGCTCGCTCGCAACATCCTCGACAAATTGAAGCTCGTAGGAAACGATGGCGGTGCCCTATACCTCTTCGACCGCGATCTTCTCGCCATGGCTGCAGCGCCAGTTGAAGAAGCAGAATAAGCATAGATTTTAGTTAACAATCAGCCGTTTAGAAGAATTTTCTTTTAAACGGCTTTTCTTTTTGTGCAAGTCTAATTTTGGTACAAGGCAAATTGTTTTCAAGTACTTGACCAAAACGCTTACATATCTGGCTATTATCGTGGCGCTCTGCACCCTTGGGCGCACCACAGTGCGCGCCCAAAAGCTTGATGAAAGCGATACTCGGGCTCTCATTCACGCCAACTATCTTTACCAATTTGCCACCAATTGTAACTGGCCAGCAGAAACAAAAAAAGGAAAGTTCTACATTGGGGTTCTGGGAAATTCTGACGTTTTCAACGCCACCAAAGAAAAATTCGGGGCAAAACCTGTGGGCAATCAAACCATAGAAGTGGTTTCCTTGACCGATATACCAACGACACAATTTTTTCATATCATTTTTATTGATAAATCAAGAAAAAATGATCTCGCTAAAGCCACGCGCGATTTAAAAACGAAAAGCACACTCATCCTCACCAATTGGGACGGAGCGCTTGGAAGTGGAGCACATATCAATTTTAAAAATGTAGACAACAGCGTGCGTTATGAAATGAACGAAAACGCCATCAACGATAGGAAGATTACCCCTGGAGTTAAAATCATTCAATGGAAAGTACAATGAAGACTTTGATTGTCATTTTTTCCTCCCTCTTGCTAACAGTAGCTACTAGTGCTACAGGGCAGGAAACTCTTCCATTGACCAAACTGGCGGCCGAACTCTGCAGTCAACATCGCCTCATCGAAGCATCACGCGAGGCGGAGAAGGCGATTGTAGACCCCGTCGAAATGAAGGATGCTCAGTCGTGGTATATCGCTGGTTTTATATACAAAGAACTTTACAAGGATCGCGAATCTGAATTGAGAGAAAGTCCATACAGGGAAAAGGCCATTCAATGCCTTCAAAACGCGCTCACCCTCGATAAAACAGGAGAAAACACTCAAAATACCAAGGCGGCTATACGATACTTAGCGATAAGTTATTTCAACGACGCGCTAAAACGTTCTAAAGAAATCACCTCAGCCACCGCAGAGGAACCAGAAGCGCTTTATCAAAAATTTAGACATAGCATGCGTCTTGTGAATGTGCAAACAGACTTTACGGAATACGACAAACAAATATTCAAATCACTTGGTCAGGCTCACTATAGACTGTGGGAACAAAACACCTCAGCTTCCGGAATCGCAGCGCGCAGTGCTGATTATTTCCAACGCGTACTCATCATCGACGAATCTGATTGCGAGGCGAAATTCAACCTCGTAATCATCTATTATAACCAAGGAGTTCACAAAATCCGCTCTCTCGATTTGCAGTCGGATTTAAATGACTTGATCGCGTCACAAGAATTGGCGATACGATTCTTCAATAAAGCACTTCCTTATGCACAAGCCTGTTTTGATTCGTGTCCTAGCAAGGTAGAATATTATAAAGGTCTAATGTTTTGCAATCGCGCACTTGGAAAAGAAGATGAGTACTTACGATTGAAAGCCCAATTGGAAAGCCTTATCCAAAGCGGACAATTACGAGAGAAGAAATGAAAGGAATGAGATTTACCATAGCACGTAGAATCACCCTAGGATTTGGGTTGTTCATCCTCGTGGTGGCTATCCTATTTCTCATCACAACTTCTACTCTGCGTCAAAGTCGCGAGATCAACCAACGCATCAACGAAAATTTCGTCCCTTCTCTTTCCTCTCTTCAAGAACTAGACAACCGACTGATGCGAAGCCAAGACTTGGCGCGACAATGGGCATTCGTGCAGCGACTCGAAGATGACCGCGAACGAAGAGAAATGGTGCAACTAGTGGATAAGATCATTCCAGCACAGCTTTTCAAACTCAATGAATGCGCCATCAAATGGAATCAATCCGACAAGGCTGTACATGAGCGACTCGTCGGCAACACTCGCCGCATTCTTCGGTATTATAAAGAAATAAAAAATCTCCTTCCTTCTTTCGATAGCTATGCCGATCCGATAGCCACTATGAGTGCGGAGCAATATTTTATAGAAGGTGGTCAAATCCCCAATGTCTATGAAGAGATACGCAAAGACATCGATCTTCTCATCGCGCATCATCAATCATATATGCAATCGGACATTGCGTTGATGAATAACAGTTTTGACCAGCTCAAAATGTTATTGATCAACATCTCCATCAGCGTCATTGTAGCAGGTATTCTTATTGCGTTTTTCACCACGCGTTCTATTGTGAAGCCCATCAATCACTTGAGAAAGAAATTAGCGAATTTATCACAAGGTATTTATTCTATACACCCCGCGAAAGCTGGGAATGATGAAATTGGTGATATGGCCAAGGCGGTCAATAAACTTGTAGCAAATTTTGAAAAAACAAAGGAGTTTTCTATTAACGTGGGAGCTGGTAATTTCAATATTCCCTTTGAACCGCTAAGTGATCATGACGAAATGGGAAAAGCGCTCATGCGCATGCGCGATGATTTGCTGTCTTACAGAAGTGAGATGGAACAAAAGGTACGTGCGCAAACACAAGAGATTCGCCGTCAAAAAGAAGAAGTAGAAATTCAAAAAGAAAAGGTTACTGCGCTCTACATCGATCTGCAATCGAGTATTGATTATGCGCAGCGCTTGCAGGAAACAATTTTACCAAATGACGCAAGCATCAAACGTATGTTCCCTGACTCGTTTGTGTTTTTCCGTCCAAAAGCCACCGTTAGTGGAGACTTTTATTGGTTTAAAGAATTGGGTGGAAAAAAAGTCTTTGCGGCCGCAGACTGCACTGGCCACGGCGTTCCGGGGGCGTTCATGAGCCTCGTGGGACACAACGTATTAAATACAGTAACAAAAGTATTTACCAAGCCTTCTCAGATTTTGAACAACGCCAACCGCCTCGCTGTAGACGTGCTTAGACCTGTAGATGGCGAAACGTATATGCGTGATGGCATGGACATCGCTCTATGCACGATTGATCAAAAGGCGATGACGCTTGAGTTTAGTGGCGCGCACAATCCTGTTTATATCGTTCGCAATGGCGAGTTGATAACCATCGAAAGTGATCCCTTCAGCATCGGTAGCTACATCAACAACGAGCGTGAATTCACCAATCACAATGTCAACCTGCGCGACGGTGATTGTCTCTACATATTCAGCGATGGATATGCCGATCAATTCGGCGGTCCGAAAGGAAAGAAATTTATGCGCAAGCGTTTCCGCGAACTATTGTTGGAAATATCGCACTTGCCTATGCCCGAACAAAAGTGGCGCCTTATGGACACTCTCGACCGTTGGCAAGGCAATCAGGAACAAGTGGATGATATCCTCGTGATAGGAATTCGGATTCAAGACTAAATCAAGGCACAAACATGGCCTTATCGATTACATAAGTATCGATAGGATTCACGCACAATACAGGTATCTGCGCTTCATTAGTGATGATTTGTTGCTCATAGCTTTGATTGAAAATGCTCATGATGCTATTATCATGAAAATTCATAATACAAATCAAATCCGCCTCAACACCAGCGCTGTATTTCAACAGAGCCTTTACGAATCCATCTGACTTGCTTTCTGTAACTTCTGTTTCGTATGGAATATTCTTACCTGCCAAATATTCGCCAGCGAAACGCATATTGCGATCGAGCTGGTTTCTCAAGAATTCATCGGTCTCGCCTGGTGTGATCAAATGTACCTTGGAACCGAAGTACTGCGCCATATCGGCTACCAAACTGAGCTTTTGCTTTGTTTCCTTGTGCAAATCGAGTGGGACCACAAGTTTGTGATATCCATTGGGGCGAATAGGGCGCTCTTGCACAACAATGAATGGAACGCTGCTTTCGGTGACAATTTTCAAAGCTCTGCCTCCTGTGAGGAATTGCATGCCGCGAAGACCGTGCGTGCCCATAATGATGAGCGATGCATCGATTTCGGTTGCTACCTTATCGATGTCCTCGAAAATACTTCCGATACGAACGATGGTTTGAATCTCGACTTCATTTTCTCGTTGGATCAACTCTTTCAAAGCTTGGAGGCGCATTCTTGCCTCATTGATATTTTTTTTATTATCAATGATGTGAATCACGTGGATTTCAGCCCCAATGGTTTTACCCATTAATAGCGCGTGACCGAGAGCGTTGTCGCTCACCTTTGTAAAGTCTGTTGGTACAAGGATTTTTTTGTCGTAAACCATAGCGATGTCAGAAGTTTCGTGGAGTGCAAATCTAATTCGATTTTCCTATTAAAATAGGACTTAAATCATAGTAAGTAAGTTTCAACTGCTTCAATGAATGCTGCGGGCGCCTCAGCGTGCACCCAATGCCCTGCAGAGGCGATCACTTTAAACTCAGCATTCGGAATCAGTTCTGATATAGAATCGAAGTCTTTTGCGGGAACATAACCACTCTGCCCGCCTGTAAGCATGAGCGTAGGCGTGTCGATGGTTTCATCTGGCATCGCCGATAAAATCGCATTTATCTCCCTGTTCAGCACATCCAAATTGAACCGCCAGGCCAGTTGTTCGGGTGTTTTCCAATAGAGATTTTTCATCAAAAACTGCACAGTGGAAGGTTCGGTGACAAATTGTGTCAGACGCTCTTCTGCTTCTTTTCTGGACTTTACATGATCGACGTCCACATGAAATAAGCCTTGAAAAATTTGGTCGTGATGCGGGCGATATTGTTTGATACCCATATCCACCACGATCATTCGGTCCACCAGGAATCCATTTTTCTGAGCGAAGCGCATAACAGTCTTTCCGCCCATGCTATGACCGAGGAGTATCACATCGCGCAGGCCTTCTGCGGCAATAAGTTCAAGTAAGTCATCTGCCATGGCATCATAAGACATTACATCATGATGCAGAGAATGTCCATGATTGCGCTGATCGACAAGGTAAACGGTAAAGTTCTCAGCGAATTTTTTTGCGTGCGTTTGCCAGTTGTCGCTGCTGCCAAAAAGACCATGAAGTATAATGAGGGGTTGGCCTTCTCCTATTTTTCTGAAATGTAGGTTCATGTTTATCTCAATTCGCGTTTGTAAAGCGCTACAGTATTTTCCAAACCAAAATACAAAGCATCGCTTATCAAAGCGTGCCCGATAGAAACCTCCAGGAGATTGGGAATGTTTTGGTGGAAAAATCTCAAATTTTCCAAAGACAAATCGTGTCCTGCATTCAACCCCAAGCCGACTTTAGAGGCGGCTTCTGCGGCTTTTATAAATGGCGCAATAGCAATGTCTCTATCCTTTGCATACCCTGAGGCATAAGCTTCTGTGTATAGTTCAATGCGATCGGTCCCAGTATCTGCCGCGTGTTCGACCATTTCAACCACAGGGTCCACGAAAATGCTCACGCGAATTCCAAGGTCTTTCAGACGTGTGGTGATTTCCAGCAATAGTTTTTTATGGGTAATGGTATCCCATCCAGCATTGCTGGTGAGCACTCCCGGCGGATCGGGAACTAAGGTGACCTGATGTGGTATTACTTCACAAACCAAGTCAAGAAAACGATCATCAGGATATCCTTCTATATTGAACTCTGTAGTCACAATTTTTTTTAAATCTCTGACATCTTGATAGCGAATATGGCGCTCGTCGGGCCTTGGATGAACAGTGATACCCTCTGCACCGAAGCATTCGATGTCGGCTGCGGCCTTTATCACATCCGGAGTATTGCCGCCTCTCGCATTGCGAATCGTAGCTATCTTATTGATATTCACACTCAGCTTGGTCATTCTTGCTGTATTTGTTATTAATGAAACTTATTCTGTGCAAAACTCTAAACTATTTGGCTTGGCTGTACGTTTATATACTGCAATTTTTGGCTCAATATTTATATCAACAAACATGAACCATTTTTTATCGCTCGCGTTATAAAATGGTAGGGTAACAAAAACTCCCGATGTAAAAAAGAAAATAGGAACCTAACACCCTAGCACATTGATCATAGCACAGAACATAATCAGTCCCGAGATACCTACTCTGCTTCCTTCTGAGGATCCGGTGGAGGCACTCAACCTGATGGATGAGTTCAGAGTGGCTCATCTTCCAGTGGTTGAGAATGGCAAATTTATAGGGATGGCTTCGGAGACAGCTATGATGGCTGCTTCGGAGAGCGTTAGTGATGCCAATTTACAATACGGAAATCTTATTGATGGCAGCGTAGAGCCACACGAGCACATTCTCGAAGTACTCAAGTCTGCAGGTGAATTTCACCTCACCGTTATTCCCGTTGTTGATAATGAAAAAAACTACATTGGGTGCATTACCCTTGAAGATTTAGTAGAAAAGCTCTCTCAAATGCAAGGCGCTCACAGCCGTGGAGGCATCATTGTATTGGAGATGAATGAAAATGACTATAGTCTTCAACAAGTGGCGCGAATTGTAGAAGAGAATGATGCAAAAATTCTCAGCACATCCGTAAATCCTGGCGATAGCGGTATGATTGAGGTCAACCTCAAAGTGAGCGAGCCAGACTTGAATGCAATTCTCCAGAGTTTCGGAAGATTTGGATACTCCATCAAGGCGAGCTATCAAGAGCCCGAGTATACAGAAGACCTCAAGAAACGTTATGAAGAATTGATGCGTTATCTCAATATTTAATCTCGTACTTTCGCATTTAATTAGAAAGTCGGGAGTCTCATGAAATTTTGTGTTTACGGCAAAAAGTTCGATCCGGAATTTACCAGGCACGTTCAATACCTTATTGATTGCCTTGTACGTCGCGGGGTAAAAATCAGTATTTACCGTCCTTTCAAGAGTTTTCTCGGCAATTCGGTTGCGCTCAATGAGCACATTGGTGTATTTGACACGCACCAGGAAATTGCCGATAGTGATTTTTTGATAAGCGTTGGAGGTGACGGAACTTTGCTCGATACCGCCGCATTCATTAGGGACACCGGTATCCCCGTGCTCGGAGTCAACACCGGGCGTTTGGGTTTTCTATCACTCGTTGATGTTGGAGAAATTGAAAAAGCCATTGAAGCACTTATCAATGGAGACTTCACACTCGACAAACGTTCTCTTATTGAGGTCTCATGTAATGGCGAGAGCGTTGGTGAATTTCCATTTGCGCTGAATGATATTACGCTTTTGAATAAAGATCGCGGCAGCATGATTTCGGTGCACGCCTCGGTGAATGATCAGTATGTCTGCACTTTTTGGGCAGATGGTCTTATCGTGGCGACTCCTACCGGATCTACAGCTTATAGCCTTAGTTGCGGAGGCCCTATCGTCGCTCCTGATTCCAATAATATTATTTTAACTCCAATTGCGCCGCACAATCTCACGATGCGCCCTATTATTTTACCTAACTCCAATAAGGTAAACCTCAGAGCAGAAGGGCGTTCGAAAGAATTTGTGCTAACCATCGACAGTCGCTCCTATTCCATTGAACCCGAGTCAGAGATTGAGCTTAAAAAAGCCCGATTCGAGATTAATCTGGTAAGTCTTGAAGGTCAAAACTTTTTCAACACCATCCGTAATAAAATGGGTTGGGGACTCGACAAAAGAAACTGATTCAGTACTTTATCTTTGAGCACAGCACAATAAAAATGATATTTCACCGATAGACTCGCGATGATAGCCCGCCTCCTAGTTTTACTTATTTGTTTTTCAAACACTTACTCTTTCTCTCAAGATAAAAAGTATGAAAGAAGTAAAGAAATTGGCCTTATTGTGGGCACATCCTATTATTTGGGTGAAATCAATCCCTACCGTCATTTCGGAACGGACCTGAAACTGGGAGGAGGCATTTCATTTAGAAACAACTTCAACAAGCGGTGGACAGCTAAAGCCTCGATTCTGTATGGTCATGTAGAGGCGTATGACAACAATAGTTCTGATCCATGGAATAGGAACCGCAATTTGCACTTTCGCAATCAATTTTTAGAGAGCAGTCTTCAGTTTGAGCTCAATTATTTTCAATATCAAATAGGTAGTGACGATTGGATAAGCCCTTATTTGTTTTTGGGCTTGTCTTACACAAACATGCGCCCCCAGGCCAACTATAATGGGATTTGGTATGAAACACAACCGTTGGGCACCGAGGGCCAGGGCACCTCAGAAGGTGACGCGAAGTATGCGACCAATGTTTTTGCCATTCCTTTGGGAGTTGGCGTGAAGGTGAATATTTGGAAAATATTTGGATTCTCCATGGAGTGGGGCGTTCGGAGGACCTTCACCGATTATTTTGATGATATTTCTGGCAATTATATCGATCCTGAATTTTTGCTCGATGAAAGCGGCGTAGCATCGGCAACCCTTGCTGATCAAAGCCTTCAGCCAGTCTTGCCAGATGGCACCAATACAGGAGTGCAAAGAGGAGATCCCGGAAGAAAAGATCTGTATTTCTTTGCGTTGGCATCTTTAAATATCCGGATTGATAAAAAAGCGACATCTTGTTGGAATGGTCGCATAATTACGCCTTGAAAATCGTACCTTCGCGAGCCCTAAACCATTGCGCTTATACCTTGAAATGAGTTTTTTTGATCAAATAGATACTGCGAATGTTCCCCAGCACATTGCCATCATCATGGATGGTAACGGACGATGGGCGAAAAGTCAAGGAAAAGAAAGGATTTTCGGTCATTTCAACGGCGTTGAAGCAGTGCGTGCTTCGGTGAAAGCCGCGACAAAAGCAGGTGTCAAATACCTCACGCTTTACGCCTTTAGTACTGAAAACTGGAACCGACCCAAAGAAGAAGTTGAAGCTTTGATGAATCTTTTGGTACACACTATTGTCCAAGAAATTGAAGAGCTCAACAAAAATGAAGTGCGATTGCATACCATTGGCGATACACAATCGCTACCGGCGTCTTGTCAAGAGGAACTCCGACGCGGTATGGAACGAACCTCCGGCAATACCCGATTGAATCTTATCCTCGCCTTGAGCTACAGTGCCCGCTGGGAACTCACCGAGGCAATCAAAAAGATAATTTCTGATCAAGTCAAGCCACAGGAAGTAAATGATAATTTGATACACACGTATCTCACCACCAAAGACTATCCTGACCCCGAACTGCTCATAAGAACAAGCGGTGAAAAAAGAATAAGTAACTTTTTGCTATGGCAAATCGCCTATGCAGAGTTGCATTTCACCGAAACCTTATGGCCTGATTTCAATGAAGAAGATTTTTACAAAGCAATCTGTGATTACCAATCCCGGGAGCGTCGCTTCGGAAAGACCTCTGAGCAGCTTACCTCGGGAGATAAACTCCTTACAGAAAAGCAATAGAAAAGAAGAAATGAAAACATCCTTTCCCCCACGTTGGAGTGGTGGTCTGTTATTAATAGTTATCGCAGTATGCAGCTTGTTTCTGTGTTCGACAACGTCACACAGTCAGACAATGATTGGCTCAGGTGTCAGCTACAAAGACCCTAAGGCATACCGCATTGCAGGTATTTCTGTGATGGGTGCCAAATTCGCAGACGTGCAGGCAATTAAATTGTTCAGCGGTTTGCAAGAAGGTCAGGAAATCATGATTCCTGGAGATGAAATCACGGATGCCATTCGTAAACTTTGGAAACAAAAATTATTCACCAACATTTCCATTTCTGTCGCCGAATTCAGAGGTCAAGATGTATATCTTCTCATTGAACTGGAAGAGATGCCGCGCGTAGCTCGCTATTCATTCGATGGAATCAAAAAATCTGCTGCTGAATCAATTCGCGAAAAGCTCGACATACGCACTGGTGTGGTATGCAATGAAAACCTCAAGTCCAATGCTGTGAATACCATTCGCAAGTATTACATGGAAAAAGGATTTTACAACGCGAAAGTGAAAGTGATCGAACAACCCGATGAGCTCATGACAAATAGCGTGAAGTTAATTTTTGACATCGATCATGGCAATCGTGTTAAGATTGAAAAAATTGAATTCGTTGGCGTTGATCAGATGTCTGAGAAGAAGATTCGCAGAGCGATGAAAAATACGAAGCAGAAAAATTTCTTCAGAGTCTTCAAATCTTCAAAATTCATCGAAACTGAATACGCAGATGACAAGCGCGCTGTTTTGAACAAGTACAACAAGGAAGGATATCGCAATGCAAAAATTGTTTCTGACTCCGTATATGTCATCAATTCTGAGCGTATCGGCATCAAAATAAAAATTGAAGAAGATCGCAAATTCTATTTCCGCAATATCACATTTGCTGGTAATGTGAAATACCGCACCAGCACACTGGATAGTGTACTCAACATCAACAAAGGAGATGTTTACGATTTGGAATTGCTTTCGACACGTATCAGTTTCAACCAAAACGGGCGCGATATTTCCAGTCTTTATACCGACGATGGTTATTTGAACTTCTATGCATTCCCCGTAGAAACTATAATTTTTCCGGACAGTATCGATGTTGAAATTCGCATGGAGGAAGGACGTCAATACCGCATTGGAGAAGTGAAGGTGGTCGGAAATACCAAGACCAACGACAAGGTGGTATATCGTGAAATCAAAACGCGCCCGGGCGATTTATTTAATCGCAGTGACTTGATGCGTTCACAACGCGAATTGATGGCCCTTGGCTATTTTAACGGAGAAGCGATGGACATTCAAACCAACGAAAGACCTGAAGAAGGGCTTGTTGATTTGACCTATGTGGTGGAAGAAAAACCCAGCGACCAGATTCAATTGTCTGGAGGTTGGGGCGGTGGTCGCGTAGTGGGATCACTTGGATTGAGTTTTACCAACTTCTCGATGCGCAAAGTCTTCAAGAGAAAGGAATGGACTCCACTTCCGTCAGGTGATGGACAGCGTTTGAGTATTCAGGCAACATCGAATGGATTATTTTTCCAATCCTATAACTTGTCATTTACCGAACCATGGTTGGGAGGTAAAAAGCCCAATTCACTTACGGTATCAGCTTACCATTCAGTGCAAACAAATGGGCAACGCAAATTCATCAGTGACGGAGTGCCAAATCCAGCGCGACAATCATTGAACATTACTGGTGCTACGGTGAGTTTTGGACAACGCTGGAAACGCCCCGACGACTGGTTTGTCTTTTATGCTGGTTTGCAATACCAGCACTTTGACCTGAATCGCTTTGGATCGTTCTTTAGTTTCAGTGAAGGTTTTTCAAACAACCTCGCTACCACATTTACGCTCGAAAGAAATTCTGTAAGTGAGCCGATTTATCCTACATGGGGATCAAAAATCACCTTGAGTAGCAAAGCGACGCTCCCCTATACATTGATTGGCGCGGAAGTATTCGGAAAGGAATATGATTTTGATAATATGTCGGATCAAGATCGCTTTGAC
>CANGVZ010000037.1 GCA_947457285.1 Flavobacteriales bacterium
CACAAGTCAGGATTTTTAACATTTTTCCAATTTCGTTTTACCCACCCTCCTATCCAATTCTTCTCTACGGCGTCCACAACATAGCGCGAATCGCTGTAAACTGTGACATTACAGCCAGGAGTCTTGAGTGCTTCAAGAGCCACGCAAACGCTCATTAGTTCCATTCGGTTGTTGGTAGTGAGACGAAAGCCCAGCGACATTTCTTTGTAGTGTTTGCCCGACATCAATACCACGCCATAGCCGCCGGGGCCGGGGTTGCCCTTGGCGGCACCGTCTGTGTAAACGACAATTTCAGGGGCTGCGCTCATCCGAGAAGGCTGGGAAGATTTTTTGAAAACAGTTTAACAGCGATCGCTAGTATGATGATTCCAAATACTTTTTCGAGAATCGCGATACCGCCCACACCGAGAAAGCGCTCGATACGATTGGTAAGTTTGAGCACCGCAAAAATGATGGGCATATTAAGGATTACCGCAATTGCGATATTGATCATCTGATATTCTGCGCGAAGTGAGATGAGTGTGGAAAATGTACCTGCTCCTGCAATTACTGGAAATGCAAGCGGCACAATAGAAGCCGCTTTTTCGCCGCCTTCTTTTTGCTTGAATAACTTTATTCCTAAAATCATTTCTAAAGCAATGAAAAACAAAATGAAAGAACCAGCGACAGCGAAAGAGTAGACATCCACACCAAAAAAGCCGAGAAAACGTTCACCAGCGACGAGGAAAATCAACATTAAAATCAACGAAACCGTGGTGGTCGTCCATGGTTGAATATTGCCCACTTTGCGCTTGATATCGAGGATAATTGGAATTGATCCAATGATATCAATGACGGCAAATAGGATGAAAAAACATGAAAGAATTTCTGCACCGTTGATCATGGTGCAAACTTAGAGAATCGAAGCGATGATTTGGGGAAAATATTCGATTTCGAGCTTTCTCACCTTCTGTTCAATTTCCGCGGGACCATCAGTAGGTTCGATGGCAACGGCTTTTTGAAAAATGACTTTTCCCTCGTCGTAATGCTCGTTTACGTAGTGAATCGTGATTCCCGATTCTTTTTCCTTATTTGCAAATACAGCCTCGTGTACATGATGACCGTACATTCCTTTGCCACCATATTTGGGAAGCAAAGCGGGATGAATATTGACGATAGCGTTGGGGAAGCGCTCAATCAAACTTGCGGGTACCTTCCATAAAAAGCCTGCTAGTACGATGAAATCTACCTCTTGTGCCTCGAGGTATTCTAAAAAATCTTCGGACTCTAGAAAGTTCTCACGCGTAAGGAGGAAAGCGGGAATATGCCATTTATTGGCCACATCGAAAGCACCTGCGCCCTCTTTGTTGCAGCCGATACAGGCGATTTCAACATTTTCTGAATTTTGAAAATAGTCGAGGATATTATTGGCATTTGAGCCACCTCCTGAGGCGAGAATCGCTAATCTTCTGGTCATGCCGCAAAGGTAGTACTTCGCAGGAAATAGATGAAAGGCTAGTTATCAATCACCTCTTTCTGCATGCGGGCACATACAGTTTCGGCAAGGATGTAGAGGCGATTTAACTGGATATCCAGTGCATTTCGGTCAGATTGCAACGCCGCCTGTTCGATATCGAGGACCAAAAGGTGCATTTCGTTCATACCAAAGAGCTTGAGATTAGGCTTCATACGGTGGGCAAAAGCCTTGACGGAAGGAAAATCATTTTCACTGAATTTTTGCTTGAGCATGGTCACATCTTTCCTCATCTGGTCAATAAAAATGACCAAAGTGCCTTTCACATTGTCCATGTTGCCGCTGTACATGTCTATAAGAGCGGTCAAATCATAGATTTTATCACCATTTTCAGTCATAATTGATTCCATTACGATACGAATGTACAAACGATATCTCATTGGCGGCTTCACATTTTATACTTTTGTCAAAAAGGGAGAATGAAATGTCGATTCAAGTGAATAAAGTTGCCAAAGTGTATGGCCAGCAGCGCGCCCTTAATGGTGTGAGCTTCGATATACCCGGCAGCGATGTGGTTGGATTTCTTGGCCCCAATGGAGCGGGCAAAAGCACCATGATGAAAATCATCACCTGTTACATTCCTCCAACGGAAGGTAGCGTCCATGTTTGTGGACTTGACGTAATGAAAAACAGCATTGAAGTGCGACGTCAAATTGGCTATTTGCCTGAACACAATCCGCTCTATCTCGACATGTACGTGAAAGAATATCTTTCGTTTATTGGTGAGATTTATAAAATTCCCAATCTTAAAAAAAGAGTAGCCGAGATGATTGAGCAAGTGGGATTAGGGCCTGAATCGCATAAAAAAATTGAAGCTCTTTCGAAAGGGTACAGACAACGTGTGGGGCTTGCGCAGGCAATGATTCATAATCCGAAAGTACTTATTCTTGATGAGCCTACCAGTGGACTAGACCCCAATCAGCTCGTGGAAATCCGGGCACTCATCAAAGAAATTGGGCGCGAAAAAACAGTGATGTTATCTACGCACATCATGCAAGAAGTGGAAGCCATCTGCAATAGAACCATCATCATCAATAAAGGTAATATTGTAGCAGATAAGCCGACGTCAGAGCTTAGAAGCAGCATTCAAAGTGGTGGCTATGAATTGCAGGTAGAATTTAGTGGAGTAATTAGCCGTTCATCTCTTTTAAAAATCAAAGGAGTCGCTGATGCGCAAGAAGACGGCAAAAACATGTGGATTATTTCTACAAATACGTCTGAAGACATTCGAAAAGATGTAGCCGAAATGGCCTTGCAACAGCAGATTGCAGTACTTACCATGAGTAAAAAAGAGCAACGCCTAGAAGATATTTTCAAAGAATTAACAGGTGCAAAGGAGATTTCCACCGCAGAATGATTCATTAGATTTGTAGCATGATCCAAGAAGCATCATTTACAGGAGTTATTAGAATAATATTTTATATTATTTTGATAAGCTTTATTATCCGATTGATTGCACGCATTGCATTGCCAATAGTAGTGAAGAAGGCAGAAGAGAATATGCGCAATCGTGCAGATAATTTCTATCGTTCACAACAGCCACCTCGTCCTGAGGGTGATGTGAAGGTGGAAAGCAATAAGAAAAAAGATAAACGCGAAATTGACGGTGAATACGTCGATTACGTTGAAATAAAAGACTAAACCAACCCAATGAAATCAATCCTTCTGAAAGCGCTTCCGCATGTAGCTGCGGTTGCAATATTTTTAATACTGGCCTCTACTTACTTTTCACCTGTGTTCGATGGGTACAGCTTGCGACAAGGCGATATCAACGAACACGTAGGGATGTCTAAAGAAATCGCAGACTATCGCTTGATGAATGGTGCGGAACCACTTTGGACCAATTCGATGTTTGGAGGAATGCCTGCGTATCAAATTTCTGTAATTCATGAAAACAATTGGTTGAGGCATATTGATCAAGCGTTAAAACTCTACATGCCCGTGCCTGTGGGAATTCTATTCATGGCGATGTTGGGCTTTTATATTTTCACGCTTTGTTTGCGCCTCAATCCATGGTTAGGAATTCTTGGTGGAATTGGATTTGGATTTGCCACTATCAACATTCTATATCTTGGTGCGGGACACGTGTCGAAGGTAAATGCCATTGCTTACATGGCACCGACACTTGGAGGGTTATTGCTGGCTACCCGTGGCAAATGGATATTAGGAAGTGCAATTTTTGCATTGTTCTTCTCACTCAATGTAGCTGCCAATCACCTTCAAATGACCTACTACCTCGCGATTCTTTTAGGTGCAGTGGCCGTTACAGAAGGAATAAGATTATTAATTGAAAAACAATTTGGATACGTAGTAAAGGCTGCGGGAGCGCTTATCATTGCTGCTGGCATAGCGATACTACCCAATATGAGCAATCTCCTCACTACTTACGAATACAGCAAATTTACCACGCGTGGAAAAACGGAGCTCACCATTGAACCTGACGGTAAAGAGAAAGATCAAACGGCAGTAAAGGGACTTGAGACGAATTATATTCTTGAATACAACTTTGGTAAAGGGGAAGCGTGGTCGCTTTTGCTGCCCAACGCCAAAGGAGGCCAATCTGCCGCTATCGGCAGTGATAAAGAACTGCTTCAAAAAGTACCGCGTCAATTTAGAGAAGACATTGGGCAAAGCAATAGATATTGGGGCGAACAGCGCTTTACCGGAGGAGCATTTTATTTCGGAGCAGCTATCATGTTCTTATTCATCCTTGGATTGATATTGGTGAAAGATGTAATTAAATGGCCTTTCTTGATACTTACATTCATCGCTATTGGTCTTGCGTCGAAAGATGCAGGTGGCATCAATGATTTTTTCATCAACAATTTCCCGATGTACAACAAATTCCGGGATTCGAAGATGATTCTTGTAATCATCCAAGTAATGGCACCTGCGATGGCAGTATTGTTATTGGATCGAGTATTCAAGCAAGAGGGACTTATTGGAAATAAAAAAGTATGGATGGGCGCAGTAGCGGGCGTTGCATTTATTGGTCTCATTTTACTTGCCTCTCCTTCCATTACAGGCCCTTTCCTTAGTCAAGGGGAAGCCGAGCAATTCAGTGAAATCGAAGCAAAGCTGCAAGATCCCAAACAGATTGCGATGTATGATGAATACAAAACAGCACTGATGGATATTCGCACCGAAATTTTCAAAGCAGACGCCGGACGTACATTTATGATATTCCTCGTTTGCGGCATACTCGTCGTAGTATCCATGTTAAAAAAGATTCCTTATCAGGCTGTCATTGGCGCTTTAGCAATCATCGCACTCGTTGATCAAATGACTGTTTGCCAGCGTTATTTGAATACAGAAAAGGTAAAGGGTAACTACGCGAACTATCAAAAAGCAGATGAAAAAGCGTTGCCGCATGAGCCCTCGCAAGCAGATCTTTTCATTTTAGAAAACGAAAAACCAATGGTATCCAATATCATTGATGAGTCAAAAACTCTTTTAGCTAAAATGAATGAAAGCCATTTGTATCAAGGCATTCGTGACAAAGAAAAACTCGCATTGATCGCTGATTTTGGTGCCCTAAATTTGAATAGTGATTATCGCGTACTATCGTTGGGCAATCCTTTTAATGAGGCGCGTACAAGCTATTTCCATAAGAGTCTAGGTGGATACCACGGCGCTAAATTGAAGCGTTATCAAGAAATGATTGAATTCCACATTCAACCAGAAATGCAGTTGATGATGGATAGTTTGAAGACTGCCGCAGATGTTAGCATTCTTGGTGAATTGTCTGTGCTCAATATGCTCAATACAAAGTACATTGTTTACAATCCAGAGGCGCCACCCATAGTAAATCCATTTAGAAATGGGGAAGCTTGGTTTGTAGATGAAATCATTCCGGCATCAAATGCAAATGAAGAAATTTCAAAGCTGAAAGGCATTGATACAAAGAGAAAAGCTGTTGTACACAATGAATTCTCAAGCATCGCCAAAGCTACTGCTGTTGCAGACAGTACTGCTGAAGTGAGTCTTGTAGAATACAAAACCAACGCATTAAAATATCAATCGAAGAACACCACAGAAAGTTGCGTTATTTTTAGTGAAATTTATTATCCCGCAGGTTGGAAATGTTACATCGATGGTTCGGAAGTTCAAGCTTTCAGAGCGAATTACATTTTACGAGGTGTAAATGTGCCAGCAGGCGAACATACCATTGAGTGGAAGTTTGAGCCAGCGTCATTCAACCAAGGAAGTACTTATTCGCTGGCAGGTTCTGTATTGCTTCTGCTTCTTGTTCTCGGAAGCGTATTCTTCGAGTTGAGAAAGAAAGGATAGATCGGAAAATACTTCATTAAAAAGGTGAATGAACTAGAATGCTTCATTCACCTTTTTTATTTCATCTTGTTTTATCTTGAGCATATCATATATGATTTTAAACCAGATGAAGATGCAAGGCACGGCCTTCATTACATAGGGCTTTAGAACCGAATTTCTAAAAGAAGGCGGAAAAATATCTGTAGGAGAAAGAGACGTAAATAGAATAGCACTGATGAAGAGAATAGTATTCCATTTATTTTTTTCACTAATCAAATACCAAACACCAACACCGAACATCGCGATGATAAATGTTGGGGATTCTGCCTTGTGATTGAAAATTACAATCCAAATCAAAATTGAACACAGGAGAAGCAATCTGAATCGAATATCCGAATAGAGCTTAAACTTATGTAATGGAATAAGAAAAATGAAAACTCCTACAAGTACTACCGCATTTTTCATTAAATCCAAAGAAAACCAAGAGTATAACCAACCCATTACCGACAGGCCATAAGACTCATCAAAATCTTCCTTCAACA
The DNA here is from genome assembly GCA_947457285.1 of Flavobacteriales bacterium. GTDB lineage: Bacteria > Bacteroidota > Bacteroidia > Flavobacteriales_D > Sanyastnellaceae > JAIXWP01. The sequence goes on from CANGVZ010000037.1 coordinate 6,325, forward strand.
TAACCCAATAGCCCTCATATATTTTCAAAAGGCCATCAAAACTCGTAAAAAATAGAGGGACAAAAAATAATATGATGGACCATAACACAGAATAAAAAGCGGTAAGATATTTTTTGGGATAAAGAAGAAAAATAGCAAAACCAACGAGTCCGAATAGCTTTACATACGCACTGAAAACAATGACGAAGCTTGCCCACAAATAATGTTTTCGCTCCGCAAGTCCGAGACCCAAAGCAATGAGCCCCGCAATCATACCGTTGCTTTGTTCATTTTGGATACTCGTCATCAGCTCTACGACGACGACGAGCATGAGTAATCCTTTTTGTAATTTGTCGAGCCTTGGTAAATAGCGTATTGCAACAAATACAATCAGCACATTAAATAAATTCCAAAGAAACAAACCAATATTATTCGGAAACTGATAAAAGAAACCGAAGAATACCGAGAATGTGGGAGTGTATTTATACAAATCCCAGTATTCTTTTGGATGCGCGATATATAGATCCTTGCCTAATTTGAGATGTTCGAAAGACTTGGCAAAAATTACATAATTGTTGTAGTTCTGGTAAACGTAGCCCTCAATCGTAGTATTCTTGGTACCACCGATAGATTGAATGGTAGCCGCAATGGTGAGCAATACATAAATGACCAAAACATAAATATGATTGGAAACAAAAGGAACGAACTTCTTGAAAAAATTCATGTAGATGAATTGATTGATTTATAAAGGATCTTAGCCAACTTGTTCTATTAGACAATTTGTTTTTCCTTTCTTGCTAGTACTACCAAATGTGAAAACAAAACTGCTGGAACAATGAAGCTTGGAAGCCATGAGAACGGGAAGTGCGTTACGGCATAATTGGGACGTTCAAAATCCCAAGCTTGTATAGGACTGGGGGCCGCGCCAAATGCGGTGACTACAATTATCAGAAGACTAATCAATCCCAGAATATTCCAGATTTTCAGAACTTTCATACTGAACCATCCTTTTTGAAAATGTCCGTATGCCATGATAGGAGCGGTAATACCAAAGATGATATCAAAATTATGGCCGTAGAACGTCATGCTCCAAGGCACTTGTTTATAGAACGCCAACCAATACAAAGCGATCTCGACTGGAATTCTAATAACATGCAACCACGTTAACGTTTGCAAAGACAAACCTGAGATAAAACGTTTTCCTCTTCCAGTAAATAGTAATAAACTTAATATGACTAACGCAGTTGCCACTGGAAATGCGAGATGTGGGGGCATTGCTTCGCGATCCATGTACCAACGATTTAGCGACAATGTACTTTGGAAAATAACCCAAGCAAGCATTAATAAGGCGATGGCATGCATGCGTTTTCGCACGCGGTCATTACCAAAAATTAATGAGCCAACAACAAACAAATAAGTAACGAGTGTGATGGCGATGAAAAAGAAATTGAGCCAACCGGGGACCTCTAGCATATCGTGCAGATTTGGCTCAAATGTAAGGGCTGCTAATCAAGAAACAAATGTTTTTCATCCGCAGTGGGGATGCGACAGGTATCACTCTTTCCAAACCAGCCATAGCGACGCTTTGCAATAAAGTAATAAACTGCATTTCTAACAAAAGCAGGAAGAATAAGAAAAATACTCAGAATTTTCCAAAGCCCGCCTACGTCAAGCAAAAGGCGTAACACCGCAGTAGAACTCACCAAGTACTTTCCGTCTCTATAATAGACTACTGTATCAAGATTTTCGACTTGAATCTTTGTCAAAAGACGTTTGGCTGTATAACCTTGAAGAGGCGCAAAACGTAATTTATGACCGCGATCGGTGCGGATCAAAAAATCTACGGTCTTATTGCAAAGACCACAAACGCCATCAAAAAATACGATTCTCTTAGGAAAGCTCTCCACGCTGCAAAGTGTTTTTACGAATATACTAAAAATCAGAATTGAAATACTTTGTTTATTTTCGTTTCGAATCTACTCCTATGGACCAAAACAAGAAAGGCGTTTGGCTTACCGTGCTGGTAGCGGCAATCGGATATTTCGTGGACGTTTACGACCTCCAGCTTTTTAACATCATTTCTAAATCCAGTCTTCGCGGAATCGGGATCACCGACCAAGCGGTGATCGATCGCTACGATTATATTCTCTTGCTTTGGCAATTAGGTGGAATGCTGGCAGGCGGAATATTCTGGGGCATCATGGGGGATAAAATGGGACGAAAAAGTGTTCTTTTTGGTTCCATCATCATGTATAGTATCGCTAATATCTTAAACGCCTTTGTTCTTGATCTTACGCAATACGCGATTATTCGATTCATAGCGGGCTTTGGCCTCGCGGGCGAACTGGGAGCAGCTATTACACTTGTAAGTGAAGTGATGCATAAAGAGAAACGGGGTTACGGTACGATGATCGTAGTTACCATGGGGGCGCTAGGAGCTGTCGCCGCAGCGCTCATCAGCAAAGTTGATTTGCAATGGATGGGCTTCGCCAATTGGCAAATGTCTTATTTAATTGGAGGTGCACTCGGATTGCTGCTCCTCGCCCTGCGCATGGGTACATTTGAAAGTACCATGTTTGAAAAAGTAAAAGAAAGTAATGCCTCCAAGGGCAATTTCACCATTCTTTTTACCAATAAAAAAAGACTCAAAAAGTACATTGCCTGTATCCTGATTGGTATGCCTGTCTGGTATTGCGTGGGTATTCTAATTAAATTCTCTGAAAAATTTGCCATTACCAATGCAATCTCTGGAGAGACCATTAATATTGGTTTTTCCATCATGTATAGCTTCATTGGATTGAGTTTCGGTGATCTTCTTAGCGGGTGGCTGAGTCAGTTTTTCAAGAGTAGAAAAAAGGTCATTAACGGTTATCTGGTCGCCACACTACTCTTGGTGTTCGCCTATTTGTTCCTCACAGGTATCTCCTCTTCGCTTTTCTACTTTTTATGTTTCTTAATTGGCACAGCAACAGGTTATTGGGCACTCTTTGTGAGCATGGCCGCCGAACAATTTGGCACCAATATCAGAGCCACCGTAACCACCACTGCGCCCAATTTCGTTCGTGGTGCGGTGATCCCAGTTACTCTTACCTATAAATGGCTTGAAGCCCAATCCAACGACATCACCGCCGCCCTCATCATGGGACTTATCATTTTAGCACTGGCATTCATATCATTAGCAAGTTTGCCGGAAACTTTTGGCAAAGATTTAAACTATATCGAAGAAGATTGACGGCGCAGGGCGCTAAGAATAGGAGCAACTCAAGATTAAAAAAAGCTATTACAACTAATAAAACATTTCTGCTGAGGAATAAGTTTTACCTTTGCTATGTCCCTTATGAATTGTACTACGCTACGGTCCTTTCGATCAGCCTTGCGCAAAACGGTGAACGTTGTTCCCGTGCGTTGGCGTAATACATTGAATTTTAGTATTCACACTTCCATCGATGCCATTTCTAAAGAAACTTGGAATTCACTGAACCATAAGGAAAGCATTTTCTTGGATTATGGGCAATTAAAGGCGCTCAGTGATCCAATGAATACGGATGTCAAGTTTTTCTTTTGCCAATTTTTCGACTCCAAAACGCCTGTCGGTATTGCAGTTTTTCAAATTGCTAAACTTGAGGCAGATGGACTTCATGAGAGATTAGGTTCGGGAAAAATAGCCGAAGCCCTTGGAAGGAAGTTCCTTCCCGATGATCGTTCCTATTTACTACTATGCGGCACGGCATTCGCGACCGGAGAGCATGGTTTTTCTTTTATGCCCGAAATACCCGTTCAGCGCGCTATGAATGGCTTATGCGAAGCGCTGACGGAAATCGTTTCATTAGAAGACAAAAAAGAACAGCCCATTGCGGCAATGCTTATCAAAGATTTTTACGAACCTTCATTCGACGCTGCCTACGCACTCGACGAATGTGGCTTTAGAAGTTTTGATGTAGATGCCAATATGGAAATGCCATTACTCAATGAATGGAATTCTTTTGAAGATTATCTTCAATCGCTCAATTCTAAATTCAGAACCAAAGCCAATGCGGCCTTCAATAGAAGTGAAGATTTGAAAATAGTGGAGTTGAGCGATAAGGAAATAGACCAACATCGCGACCGCATACAGCAGCTATACGATACCGTGCATGATAAAGCAGACTTCAAAATAGGTCATCTCAATTGTGCATTGCTTTGTCGAATGAAAAAAGAAATGGGGGATAAATTCATTTTTAGAGCCTATTTTTTAGAGGAAAAAATTATCGGTTTTTCTATCGCATTCAATGCACCTTACCAACTTGAAGCGTTCCTTGTGGGTATCGATTATCAATACAATCAGCAATATGCATTGTATTCACGGATGCTTTATGATTACATTGAATTAGGCATAAAATTGCGTGCTTCTAAAATTACATTTGGTCGCACAGCCGGCGAGATAAAAAGCACCGTTGGTGCTTTCCCTGTAGCATTAAAGTGTTGCATTCGTCATCCAGGCAAACTCTCTAATGTATTATTGAATATCATCTTCAAATATGTGGAACCCGAGACCTTTCCCGTTCGCAATCCCTATAAAGAAGTGACTTTAAAAAAACTCGCCCCAAGGGGCTATCATCACACATGAAAACAGCCATTAACGAGCGGCTGCTCTTATTTATTCTAGCTGCAATACAGTTCACCAACATCGTGGATTTTATGATCATGATGCCCATGGGAGACATTCTTCAAAAGCAGCTACAGATTACACCTTCGCAATACGGCTGGTTGGTAAGTTCGTACGGACTCGCCGCTGGCGCCACGGCATTTGCAGGAGTTTTTTATTTAGATAATATTGACAGAAAACGCGCGCTAATCTTCGCCTATCTCGGCTTTATGATTGGCACTATGAGCAGTGCGATTGTGCCCAATACAGCCGATCCGCATTTGAATTACATATTGTTCATTGGCACAAGAATTCTAACAGGCCTCACGGGTGGATTGCTAGGCGGATTGGTGATGAGTATTGTTGGAGATGTGATACCGCTTGAGCGCCGTGGCAGAGCGATGGGTACCATTACTCTTGCCTTTTCATTAGCATCCATTTTGGGAATGCCGCTAACACTGACACTCGTTGATTTTTTCAAAAATAATTGGCATGTTCCATTCTATTTTGTGAGTGCATTGAGCCTTCCGATTTGGATAATTGCATTCCGAGC
>CANGVZ010000038.1 GCA_947457285.1 Flavobacteriales bacterium
TAAAGTCTCCGAACGTTTATCTAAATAGATGGGTAAACTATCCCCAGGGAAATATATTTCCTCCAGCCTCTTGGCGATGCCAATAATGGCCACTTTACCCCGCAAGCCCAATAAATCCAGACTTTCGAGCGCCGCTCCCAATTGTCCTTTTCCACCATCAATCACAATTAGGTGATGCAGGCTCGCGCCTTCTTCCAGCAATCGGCTATAACGGCGATGAACAGCTTCTTTCATCGTGTCAAAATCGTTCGGACCTTGCACCGTTTTCACATTGAATTTGCGATAGTCATTCTTTGATGGTTTGGCATTTTTAAACACCACGCATGCACTCACAGGATTGGTGCCTTGAATGTTTGAGTTATCAAAACACTCAATATGTATCGGTAATTCTTTGAGATGAAGATCATTCTTAATGGTCTCCAGCAATCTGCTCGTATGCCGCTCTGGGTCTATGATTTCCTGTTGCTTTTGCATATCGAGCATATAATGCTTGCTGTTGCGAAGTGATAAGTCCAGCAGCTTCTTTTTATCACCTCTCTGAGGAACGGTCAACTCCACACCCGGAAGCCTTAAATCCAACTCCATTGGCACTATAATCTCCCTCGAATTACTCTGTAGTTTTTCTCGTATTTCAATAATGCTATATTCTAATAATTCTGCATCGCTCTCATCCATTTTCTTTTTCACCTCAGCAGTGTAGCCTTGAACGATAACACCATTATTAATTTTCATAAAGTTCACATAGCCACTGTGATTATCGGTAGCGATGCTAAACACATCCACATTATGAATTCCCGGATTCACGATGGTACTTCGCGCTTGGAAATTTTCGAGCGTTTCAATTTTTTCTTTTAGTATATGCGCCTCTTCAAACTCGTAGTTGGCGGCCTTCTCTTGCATCATCGCCTTCAACTCGCGAATGGCCTCACCAAAGTTTCCACGAATAATTTTCCTGATATTCTCTACATTTTGCTCATAATCCTCCAGTGATTGCTTGCCTTCGCACGGGCCTTTGCAATTGCCCAAGTGATATTCCAAACACACCTTAAACTTTCCTGCTTCAATATTCGGTTTTGTAAGCGGTAGCGAACAACTTCGAATGGGATAGAGCTTCCTTACAAGGTCTAATACCGTGTGCATCACTTTCACCGACGCGTGTGGTCCGTGATATTCCGAACCATCCTTTATCAATTGTCGCGTTGCAAAAATTCTTGGAAAAGGTTCCTTTTTGATGACAATGCTCGGATACGACTTATCGTCTTTCCAGATGATATTGTAGCGTGGTTTGTGTTTTTTGATCAGAGAATTTTCCAACAACAATGCATCCATCTCACTTTCCACCACCATGTATTTGATGTCAGCGATACGACGCACCAACACAGCTGTTTTGCCGCTTTCGTATTGCTGTTTGTTGAAATAACTGCTCACCCGATTGCGCAGGCTCTTGGCCTTACCCACATAGATTATAGTTCCGGCGCTATCAAAATACTGATACACCCCCGGTTTATGCGGCAAAACTTTTAAAATGGACTGAATATATTCGGATGTCTCCACGCGTCAAATTTACCCTATTTTGGGCTCAACGCTTCTGCTTAAAATACACCGCCGTTTGTTGAATACATTGAGCAATTGGCGTGTACTCCATAGCGAAAACCTTCTTTGATTTTTCTGAAGAATAATAATATCGCGACGAGGCATTGAGCACCGTTTCTCTCGTGACAAGGGCTTTTTTGCCCGTAAACAGCTCCTTCATAGCCTCGACAAATCGCGCCACTTTGAGCATCCAAGGCTTGGCCTCACGTTCAGGGAGCGGCTTTCCCAGTTCTGCGCTTATCTGAGAAAAGACTTCCTTCATAGTGAGGCTCTCACTAACCGCGATATAGCGCTCCTCATTCATATCACTTTTTGTAGAAAGTACAATAAGTCGAGCGGTATCCGCCGCGCCAACGAAGCCCGTTCCACCTGGCGGATAAAACTTGAAGCCCTCATTGAGCTTCGAAAACAAACTTCCACTGCTTCTATCAAAATTCCCGGGGCCAATGATTAGTCCTGGATTCACAATAACCGCATTCAACCCCTCTTGAATTCCTCGCCATACCTCCATTTCCGCAAGATGCTTCGTAATTCCATAATGTGTATTCAACTCTGAATCGACCCACTCCCCTTCTTCTGTTACGGTGGCGCCATCCTCAGCTCTTCGCAAAGCCGCGATGGAACTGACATGACAAAGTTTCTTCACTCCCGCCTCTAATGCAGCGCTCACCACGTTGGTAGTGCCTTCCACATTGATACGATACATCTCCTTTCTATCTTTCTTGTGGTAAGAGACAATAGCAGCGCAATGAATCACGTGATCAACACCTTCCATCGCGTCAATCAGTGAAAAAACATCCATGACATCCCCTTGTACCCAGTTTATTTTTGAAAATAAACCTTCGGATTGATAAAATGCAAATACACTTTTTACCTCCTCCTTCGAACCTTCGCTTCGATATAGCGCTTTCACCTCTTCACCCCTACTCAATAGCTCCAGGAGCACATGCGTTCCCAATAATCCTGTCGCTCCTGTGACTAAATTCATTTCTTTAATGTATCTGTTTCTATTACTATTCTTTGCAGTCGCGCAAGCACGCTATCCTCAATTTCAATCATTTGCTTCGAATCCAGCGAATACGCTACATAACTATCTTCAAAATCCTTGCGTGTTACCTGATGCTTGTTAAACACTTGATCGTAATAAGCGTTCATTAAGCCGTTGGTAGAATCAATGCGCTGATAACGTATGGTATAAGTACCCTCCAGCAAACGCACGTCTACCATGACATCCATGAACTTATCCTTCTCAATGGGCGCCACACGCTTCTTCTTTTGGCTTCCAGCACATGCTACAAAAGTGAAAATCGCTATGATTACGAAAAATATCCTCATCGATTAAAGCTTAATCTAGCGCCTCTCTTAGACTCATCAAACTGACCATCATTATAAACCAAATGTCCATTCACAAATGTTGCTTTTACCTTTGATTTAAAGGTGTTACCCTCAAAAGGCGACCAGCCACATTTATAAAGAATATTATCTTTTGCTACTGTCCAAGGATCATTCAAATCCACTAACACCAAATCTGCATAATAGCCCTCACGAACAAATCCGCGACGATCGATGTCAAACATATCGGCCACGTTGTGTGCCATCTTTTCTACGATCTTTTCTAAGGAAATCTTTCCCTGATGATGAAGTTCAAGCATCGCCACTAGTGCATGCTGCACCAAAGGTCCGCCCGACGGAGCTTTGAAGTATTTTTGATCCTTCTCCTCTATTGTATGTGGCGCGTGATCCGTAGCAATCACATCGATTCTATCGTCCAAGACAGCCTGCAAAATTGCATCTCTATCTGCAGCCGTTTTTACCGCAGGATTCCATTTTATAAGCGAACCTTTTGTTTTATAATCTTCATCTGAAAACCAAAGGTGATGAATACATGCCTCCGAAGTGATATGCTTTTCCTTCATCGGAATGTCATTTCTAAAAAGCTCCAACTCCTTTGCAGTACTGATATGTAAAATGTGTAAGCGCGTCTTATACTTTTTTGCTAAGCCCACAGCAAAACTGCTAGAGCTATAGCAAGCCTCTTCACTTCGAATCAAGGGATGATATTCCATAGGCACATCCTCCCCATACTTTTCACGATAAGCAGCAGCATTGCCTTTAATCATCGGATCATCTTCACAATGTGTAGTGATGATTGTTTTTACTTGAGAAAAAATATTCTCCAATGCTTGTGGATCATCCACTAGCATATCACCAGTAGAAGAACCCATAAAAATTTTCACACCACAAATGGTCTTAGGATCGACACGCAACAACTCTTTCAAGTTGGTATTCGTGGTGCCCATGTAAAACGAATAATTGGCAAGAGAAACTTCGGCAGCACGAGTATATTTTTCCTCTAATAATTCTAAAGTCACTGCAGAAGGAACTGTATTAGGCATTTCCATAAAAGATGTAACGCCCCCAGCCACAGCCGCTTTTGGTTCTGTATACAAATCTCCTTTGTGCGTAAGACCAGGCTCTCTAAAGTGAACTTGATCGTCTATCAAACCTGGCAACAAATACTTGCCAGTGCCGTCGATAATCGTATTGAAATCGCTTTCACTTTCTTGAAAATTTCCCACGAAAGAAATAAATTCATTTTCAATGATGACATCCGCTCTTTGGATTTTTCCCTCGTTTACTATATCAATATTTTTAATTAAAGTCTTCATCATTCAAGCCCGTAATTTAAATTAAATGCTGTTCCTTGTCCTGTTAATGCCATATACAAAACAAATAGTGCTAAAGTTAAAATGACTAAAAGAGTGCTGTTCAAAAGTGAGATAATCAATGGATAAACTACACGTTTTGCAACCGTTGTTTTATGAAACAATTGATAGAAAGCCCAGACGAAGTAAGCGATAGAAATGAGCCCACCAACGAAAGAAACGGAAGATGTGAAATATAAATTTCCAAAGGGATAGGTAAAAACATTCAATAATGAAATTAGATTCATGTGTCCCGTAATGAAAAAAAGCGAGACCATAATTTCTACATAATTCCTTTGTTTTCTATAAAATAACCATGTAAAAAATGCTGTAATGGGAAGAAACCCTATTCCAATAAAATTAAAATATTTTCCTTGAAAACGTGACAGTTTTGTAATGAAATCCATGGTCTCCGCATCACGAGCGAATAGGCTGTGTTCTGGAAGACTTATATAAATCAAACCTGTGATGGTGCCAGTGATAATGAGGTACATCAGAGGTCGAAAATGAGCGGTACGCCTACCATCTAGAAATTCGTTGATCGCATGCCCTGGCCGCTTTGTCAGCTCTTTGAAAGTATAAAAGATACCCTTATCTACATGAAGGAATGAGTGTGGTAAATCATGCCAGACATAGTGCCAATTAAGGCGATGTGTATCGGTCTTCTGTCCACAATTAGAACAAAACTTTCCATGTGTTTTATGTCCGCAATTGAGGCAGGTTTTTCCGCTCATAGTAATTTACTTATCCGAACTGAACCGCATTTGAAGCACACCAACAAAAGCCTCTTTGAAAATATTCATGCTCATCTTACTCACACCATAGAGACGGTCTTTGAATAAAATGGGCACTTCCACGATTTTAAAGCCTGCTTTCTTAGACTTATATTTCATTTCAATTTGAAAGGCATATCCAATGAATCGAATACCATCCAAATTCAATTTTTGCAATACTGCTCTGCGATAGCAAACAAAGCCTGCAGTGGCATCTTGCACTCCCAATCCCAAAACAATATTTACGTAAATGCCAGCACCCTTGCTGATGAAGAGACGGTGCCAAGGCCAATTTTCTACCTGTCCACCTTTGGTGTATCTAGAACCAACAGCCACGTCTCCTCCCTTTTGTGTGCAGCCTTCGTATAATCGAACTAAATCTTTTGGATCATGCGAAAAGTCACAATCCATTTCAAAAATATACTCGTAGTGTCGCTCTAAAGCCCATTTGAACCCCGCGATATACGCTGTTCCCAATCCCAATTTACCTTTTCGCTGCATGAGATGAAGCGACTCAGGAAATTCCTGTTGCAATCGCTTTACCGCATCTGCCGTTCCATCCGGACTGCCGTCATCTACAATAAGAACATGGAAAGCTTTTGGTAATCCAAAAACGGTACGAACCATCTGCTCGATGTTTTCGATTTCGTTGTAAGTAGGTATGATAACGAGACTATCGCTCACAAAAAAGAGATATTAAGCCACAAATATAAGCGGCTTATTCATCATTTTTAACAAATGATGTTAAGCGTTCGCTTTCTCAGCTGCGATAAGGGCTTCGACGCGTTCGACCATATTCTTTGAGCCTATAAATAAAGGTACGCGTTGGTGTAAATCCTTGGGCTTCACTTCCAAGATTCTACCTGTTCCCGTTGATGCCTTACCTCCCGCTTGTTCTACAATAAAAGCCAATGGATTAGCCTCATACATGAGTCTCAACTTACCGCTGGGCGCTCCTGTCGTTCCAGGATACATATAGATGCCACCTTTGATCAGATTGCGGTGAAAATCTGCTACTAAACTGCCGATATACCTGCCACTGTATGGTCTAGATGTCTTCTTATCCGTTTGCTTACACCAGTTTACATAGGTTTGAACACCCTCACTACAAGTCAGTAGATTACCTTCATTGATAGAGTAAATCTTCCCATCCTCTGGGGTCTTCATATTCTCATGTGAAAGGCAAAATTCACCAATACTTGGCTCCAATGTAAATCCATTCACACCATGTCCCGTAGTATATACCAGCATGGTGCTCGAACCATAAATCACATATCCCGCGGCCACTTGTTGATCTCCGGGCTGCAAAAAGTCATTAATGTTGGCTAGGTCTCCAACACTACTATTTCTTCTGAAAATACTGAAGATGGTGCCGATGCTCACATTCACGTCAATGTTTGAAGATCCATCGAGTGGATCAAAGAGCATCACATATTTAGACTTACGATTGACTTCCGAGTCGAAAGCCGTGTATTTTTCATTCTCTTCACTGCCCACACCGCATACCTGACCACCCCATTTCACCGCATTGAGCAATGCATTATCGGCAAATACGTCGAGTTTCATCTGGGTCTCCCCTTGAATATTCGTCGTACCAACTGCACCCAAAATATCCTGAAGCCCGGCTTTATTCACTTTGTGATTGATGATTTTGGCTGCAATACCAATATCACTCAACAGACGCGACAAATCCCCAGAAGCGTAGGGAAAATCCCCCTGACGCTCCATGATAAACTCACTTAAAGTTACAATGCTCATAGCGCAAATGTAATAAAGCTAGGGAAAACCACTAATTCTTAGCAAAATCAGCACTCTAGCTTCGCACTAAAATTTAACCTCATGAAAGCACTTCAATTCATCATCATCGCAATTCTTGGAATTGTCAATTTTAGTTCTGCTCAAATAGACCTGGAACAAAGAGTAAAAGACAAAGTAAAACAGCGCGCCGAACAACGCACCGATGAAGCCATCGACAAGGCTTTGGATAAGACAGAAGAGGGCGCAAAAAAGGCCGCGAAAGGAGAAAAGAAAAATAAAAAAGAAAAAGGTAGCAAAGGCGAGACGAACGAGTCTAATGAAACAAATGCAGAAGACTCCGAAAATGGGAACGAAAATTCTTCTAGTAGCGAATCTAAAAATACTCCTGCAAAAAAATCACTTCAAACTTATGGCAAGTATGACTTTGTGCCAGGAGAAAAAATCATCGCACAGGAAGGATTTGAAAATGTGGCTATAGGCGATTATCCAGTTGACTGGAATACCAACTCAGGAGCAGAAATCGTGAATGTGGATGGTGAAACAGGAAAGTGGTTATTGATGAATAATCCGGGAGTATTTATGCCTGAATTCATCACTGATCTACCCGAAAATTTCACACTCGAATTCGATCTTATTTGTAACGAAGAATTCTCTTACTACAGCACCCCATTTGCAGTTTGGTTTGCCGCAATGACCAATCCTGATTCAGAATTCACATCTTACAATGATTATGGCACAAAGCCGAATGCCGTGAACTTTGATCTTCACCCCACGTTGCAGACCAATGTAGAAGGAAAGATTCGCTTCAAAAATTTTGATGGTGAAGGGAACGAAATTATATCGAATGAATTACCAACTACACAATTCATCGCATCTAGCAAAAACAAAGTCCACGTATCGGTTTGGAGACAAAAGAATAGAATTCGTGTTTATTTAAACGAAGAAAAGATGTTAGATCTACCAAGAGCTTTCGCCTCGTCTATAAAATACAATCGCGTTGTATTCAGCCGAAATGACGGCTCCGAAGGAGATCGCTATTTACTCGGCAATATTCGCTTTGCTGTCGGAGCCCCCGATACACGTAGCAAACTTATTACTGAAGGTAAACTTACCACGCGCGGCATTCTCTTCGACTCGGGTAGTGATAAAATCAAACCAGAGTCATACGGCACATTGAAAGACATCGCGCAAGTGCTCAACGAAAATATGGATGTTCGCGTAATGATCATCGGTCATACCGACAGCGATGGCGACGATGCAAAAAACTTAGAACTCTCTAAAAAGCGCGCAGCAGCCGTGAAAGAAGCACTCACCAAAGATTTCAAGGTAGACGCCTCCCGCATGGAAACCGACGGAAAAGGAGAATCACAACCCTCCGACAAAAACGACACCCCCGCCGGAAAGGCGAATAATAGAAGAGTGGAGTTTGTAAAACAGTAGGAAGTAGGAGTAGGAATAGGAATAGGAAAAAGGGAATAGGGGATAGGAATAGGGGGTAGGAATAGGGGGCAGAAATTATTTTTTAAATCTGAATATTTTAGCTAGGGAATAAGAATGGAATGAATGGAGCTATTTGTGGCATCGGAGAGGCGCATGTAATAAAGCCCATAGGAAAGTCCTGATAGATCAAGTGAATTCCAACGCGTTAGTGTGGTTTCCAAAACTTCACGCCCGGTAGCGTCATAAAACACTACGTTGCCGCTGCTACTGGTTAAAGTGATATTCAAGGTTTTATTGACCACCGGATTGGGATAAATCTGTGGTGAATCAATTACGTGCACCCACGGTGCCGACTTATTGGCACATCCATTTGCATCCACCACCCTCACAGAGTAATTACCATTAACACCAAGTATCAATTGGCTCAAACTATCACCAACAATATCCACATCATCCAGCAACCATTGAATTTCGTTGTATGCATCTGTAAACAAATACATCCCATCTTGCTGAATTATTGGTGCAGGCAATGGATAAACCTGCAATGCTCCCATGTTTTCTGCGTAGCACAAATCATTGGATGTGATCAATGAGAGATAATATAGACCTTCATTGAGCCACTCCGAACCAAATGAAATTTCAGAAGAAACAGGTGCACTATTCACAAACCAGTTATAGTTCATCGCATAGCTCGCTCTCGCCTCATCAAAAGTGGAAAGCCCCACACATAATGATGTATCAACGTAAGTCCATCCACGCAATAATTCGCAATCAAACACCTGATTGGAAGCGACATTGGTTTCGATAGCAGGATTCAGATCGAAGAAGATTTGTGCCCTATTAGGAATTGGCTCCATCATTGGAGCATCCGATCTGATAGGGATTTTGTATGTCACAAATCCGCGACTTTCCATGCTATTCGCGGACGTAGGCATCAACACAATATCATCGAATAAAAACTGAGCTCTGCCCTCCGAATAATTGTAATTGACCGCATGAGAAGACGCAATTACCTCCATTTGGCTGTAGTCCAAATACTCGCTAAAAAAATTTTCTATGCGAACCAAATATGCTGGCGCAGTTCCTAGATTTTCAAAATGTATCGTATATTCCATCTCCTGAGCCGGCAACACGAAACCCTGCGTTCCCATGCCCTTTGGTGATTGAACAATCATATTAGGATCATAAGCACATTCAATGATGGATGCTGTTTCATCTACCAATGTCAAAAGCGGGCTCGTGTAGGTGGCGACTGATGTGAATAATGAATCCATATACGCCACACCCGGATGCTCGAGCGTAAACCAGAAATAGGCATTGCTTTCCGGCAATAAATTATCAACAACAAACTCAATGCCTTCGGTAGAAACAACAACATCATCGGGATAGGATATTATTGGAAACACGGATTGATCCCACTCTATCAACAGGCTGCCACTTTCCAACGTATTCCCCTCATTTCGCAGGCTAATCAAGACATTGAAGGATGTCATAGTGCATCCAAAATCAATCATATCCTGACTTATTTCTACAGCAGCTGAAGTGTTCAATGGTGTGAGTCCAAAGATTATTTCGGTCATCGAATTTAAAGTTTCACCAGTAAAACTATAGACTGTTGAATCCGTTGTGATTTGCCATATTTCTGAATCGTAAACTAAGCTTATTTGACCTGGTAATCCATTGGCGATATAATTGAAGTAACCATTCGAAGATGAGTAATAGCTCGATTCTGATGTCGTAACCATAAAAGGCATTTCCAATAGTACTTCATTCTCTTCTCGTTGTCCATTTTCATTTTCGTCCCAGAACACATAACACTCAATAAACTCCGGTGCTGGGAGCAGGTCAACAGGCTGTCTATACAGTTGTCTTTTCCGCATATCAATCACTTCAACCACATTACTATCACTAAGTATTCCAGCACTAATGAGGCTGGTGACGCCCTGTAAAATCCCCATAGGTTCGAAATCCCCACCAACATTCTGCATTAAATACCAAACCTGTGCGCTTGTCTTAAAGCAATAATCGGTGAGGCCATCATTATTAAAATCGAGATACTTGCTGCCCCAAGAAATCTGGGGACCTGCGACGGGTGACTGATAACCATCCTCCGTTCCTATAGCGATCCAATTGGGATTGGTATTGATAGCTACCAAATCTGGAATCGTATCTTCATTGTAAAATATTTCCTCACTAAAGATCCCATTTCCCATCACAGCAGAGACTGGAGCATTATAGGTGTATGAAACACCCGTCAAATCTTGACCCAAATGATACTGCCCAATGAATTGCTCATTGTACAAAAATAAATCTTTGAGTCCGTCATTATTGTAATCTCGTATTGCGCGAACAGGCCCCTGATAATTAATTGAATAAGGAGCCACGTCAAAAAACCCTGCGGTCGAACTTCGATAAAAACGCGTTTCTCCCTCTACGGAATACACATAATCTACTCTACCATCACCGGTAATATCGGTAAAATAGTGACGAGCACCTTCCCCTGCTGGATGCTCAAAAAATTGAAATGAAAACTCTCCTTGATCATTCGTAGCAATTACTATGTCTCCAACACTCCAATTATCACTACAAATAATGAAATCCAAATCACCGTCACTATCATTGTCTTGAACAAAAATTTCCGACGATGTAAACTGTGCATCATACAACATTTCGACTTGACCAAAGCCACTCGGAGTGTTCCTGTATATCCCTACAGCACCATAGGTGCTATTGAATACTAGTATATCATTGAGTTCGTCATTCGTAAAATCGTCAATGAAGACATCTTGATCTGAGCCTACTGATTGATCCAGCCGATGAACAACATCTGTTTGAGCATCATGAAAATCCAGCCAACCAATAAAACCTTCGGACAAATCATACTGAAGTCCATCTTGAAAACCATCACCATTTAAATCACGAAACAATCGAGGGAGATATCTATTCGTGTTCGATTCTTTGACAAGAGTAATACTCCAGTCATCATTAATATTAAAGTACTTGGTAGTGAACAAAAAGTTATTCGCATCATTCGGATTGCCGTATTGGTTCTCCTGCAACGCAACAATATCCATATCCCCATCTTGATTCCAATCCATAACATTCACTCCTCGATAGGTAGTGATAGGCAATTGTATTGCAATTCTATCATTGGA
>CANGVZ010000039.1 GCA_947457285.1 Flavobacteriales bacterium
CCTCTGCACCACCGATACCGGTTGCGTTTTCTGTATCTACCAATGTACCTGCAGCTGTTTGAAGTTCAAGCGCAAGGTCGTTTACAGTAGAAGTAGCTTGGATGCGAGCACCGTTGCTACCAGCTACAAAAGTGTACCAAACGTCTTGACCTGCACCCACTGGCTCAGAAGACAAAGCCTCTGGTGAATTGGATGCCGTCAACAAATTACCTGTAATGCTCGTACAAGCTGGGAAACTATTTGCCACACGCAAAGTTGCGTTCACGCGATTATCGTTGGCGGGAGGATTAACACAGTTGTCATCAATTGCTAAATCACAGTCCTCGTCAATACCGTTGCAAATTTCTAAAGCACCGGGATAAATGGTAGCAACAGCATCATTGCAATCACCAGCCACGGCAACATATCCAAATGGTTGAATACAGTCGAAGTGAGTGTCGGTAGCAACACCAAATCCATCACCATCCGCATCGCGGTACCAGGTTGTTCCAGCACATGGAACGAAATCTATTGAACGATAACGGGCATTAGCAAATGCCGAAGTCTTCACTGTTGTAAAAGTAACAGCTCCAGTAACGTTGTTGTCTGGGAACGATACAATCACGGTCTCTGTTGCAGAGCGTGAAACCGCGTAAATCGTTGGAGTTGCAGTTGAGAAATCTACTGCGATAGAACTCACTGATGGATAGCCTGTGATGGTATAGCTCGCTGCTAATGACCAAGCTGTTCCATTGAACGTGTACTTATATACACCTCCCACAGCGGAGTTGTTATCATCGGCGACATAAATCGTTTGTCCGTTAGGGCTGAATTCAAAATCATAAGGACTCGAGGTTGTTCCTAAGAAGAGCGTGGCAGCATTTGAACCTGAAGTTGGCAATCCATTTTCTATCTTATAAATACCTTGTGTTCCGCTGCCCGTAGAGAAATACAACTCCCCTTCATATTCTTTAACCACTCTAGTATTTGTGATAGTCGAAGAGATTATCGCTCTGGTACCTGAGCCTGCATAATTGATACCCTGGTTGTTTCCTGCTGTCCAATAATTTGCACCAGACTTCGCGGCAGAACGAATGGCTTGTGCGGCATGAACATCAATACTACTAAACAATCTGGAAACAGAATAAGAAGCATCGATAAAGTTGGCTACACGAGCAGCTCCAACACCAACACCCGCGACGTTTGCAACACCGGCTAGCTGATCATATCCCGCCACAACAATTCCATCACCGTTAGAAGTTCTGGTAATAAAGCCTTCAGCAGAAGAACCAATATTTTGACTGAGTCTTGTGCTGCCGATAGTGGTAAGTGGCAAGGTACTCACTGTTGTTCCAGTTGGTGTAATCTGCTCGAGGAATGTAGCGTTTGAACTACCAGTAACTGGAAGCGCATCAACACCATTACCACCGCGCAACACTACCAAGTTTCCAGGAGTCCAAGTACCTAGGTATGTACAAGGACCAGGACAAGTGGCTGCAGGATTAAAGTTAGAAGCACTACCATCGGTGCAACCTACAATATCGTTTTCATCAATAGTAGTGCTACAGTTGTCATCAATTCCGTTGCATGAAATCTCAGTAGCACTTGGATTGATCGCAATGTTCGCATCATTACAGTCGCCTAGTGGAAGAACTGTTGTAGTAAAGCCTGCACCCGGTGTACAAGTCGTAGAAGTACCCGAAGCAAACCCGTCGCCGTCAACATCGATGTAATATGTTTGAGCATAGATACAGTCTACGTTTGAAGTAGCCGTCGCATTGTAGTTACATGCTGTAACATCATTACACTGTAAAGCTTGCACCAAACCACCGATTGCAAGACCATTGGTTCCTGCGCTGGCAGAGAAGAATCCCCATCCACCACCTGATGTCTGACCGCTAGCATAATATCTGATATAAATTGTTCCAGATACGTTTTGCAATGCGGTAATTCCAGAAACATCTATTTGAGGTAGAGAAACAGGCTGACCTATTGTCACTGAAGGACTTCCAATCAACGTAAAGTTCGTTCCATCCAAGCTATATGCGAATTGACTGGTAACACCAGGAGATACTGCATATGTGTTTGTACCATTCAAATTAGCGTCAATGGTAGAAAGAGAAACTTTATATCCATTGTTAGGAACAATCGTAACTTGGAAATAGTCTGTATTAGCCACACTTATTCCATTATTAGAGAATCCAGTCGTTCGGAATGAGTTAGCTCCTGCACTCCCAGATGCGCTTGGGCCACGAGTAATATTATTATTTCCAGAAACCGTTGAAAGATTTGCATCAATTGACGTTGAGGCAAATGTTACAGGAGTGGAAGCGCCCGTGAAATCCCACGCAATGATTGGTGGACCTACAATATTGAATGCATTTGAATTTACCGCAGCAAAAGAACCAGCGCTAATTGAAAGCGTCAATCCATTGGCAGCGGCTGTAAACGTAAGACCTGTGAAAGTAGCCAATCCGTTTGTTGTAGCTACCACAACAGGAGAACCTGTTAGTGCTCCAGTTGAAGTCGCGGTGAAATTACCTGCAAAATCAAAATCACGATTATTATTTGCGTCAACAGCAATCGCAACCACGTTTGCCATTGGAGTATTCACTGTAGTTCCAACGGGCTGCGTTGTAATTGTCACAGCAGAAGCAACAACCTCAATTCTGTTGTCGTCGCCAGCTATGCTCGTCGAAGCCGCGCCACCATTGGTATTCGCGAAACCAGATCCAGCAACGTCAGAAGATACGTTACTAATCACATAGCTTATTTGATTATTATCGGAAACACTTGAGTTGAATGACGCTCTTAATGAAAATACTTTTGTTCCATTATCAGGAGCTACCAACGAAAGTCCAGTAAACGAAGCTGTCGTTCCGCCCGCAATCTCTGCCACCTCAGTAGCTCCATCATAAATTGCAAGACGTCTTACATTCGTTCCATTAGATACCGCAAATGCCAAAGAAGTAAGTGTAGTTGCAACAGCATCAGCATCCGCCGACGCACCACCATCACGAATAATAAAACGACCGATCTCCAATGAAGAAGCTGTCAAATCCGTCTCTTGATGAAGTGTATAATTAATATTTGCAGTAGCAGTGAATGTAGCGTCTGTAATGATATCAGAAAGGTTATCATTGGTAGTTGGAGCAGCTGTAGTGGCGTTGATTGTTACATCATCGATCGCCAATGTGTGGTCGTTTGATGCGTCATTCACATCACTAAAACGAATAAAAATTTCAGCACCATTAGCAAGCGGACTACCACTAAGGTCAATTGTTCCTGTGATAGTGACTAATCCTGCTACGTTACCATCAACTGCTGCCGCTGTTCCTGTAGCTATTGGGCTTGTGAATGTCAAAGCACCCACGGATGTAAATCCACTTGCCGTGAGATCCGTGAGGTTTGATCCTGTCAAATAAGAAACCGTAATCGTTTGCGGGGCCGTATTTCCGTTGTTTCTGTACTGCTCACCACGATAAGAAATGTTTATGGAAGTAATACTCGCTCCAGTATTATTCACCAAGCGCCAACCCATAAAATTGGTTGAAACCCCCGTAGTGTTACCTGTAAATGTATTTGAGGTAAAAAATCCCAAAGCTCTATCGGTGGTTGGTGTGCTTGCAAAACTGTACAAACCTGCTGGGCCTGTTGTGGTTCCAGTGCCTAAAGCAAATGTAGTTATGCTAGCGGTCGCAGACGTTCTAGCATACCAGCCTTGTAAGTTTGTGTTATTTGCCCAAACGCCTGCTGTGGTTAATGTATTAAAATCTTGTGTGTAGTTTGTTCCACCTGCCGCTATCGAAAACTGAGCAGAGGAACTCATCGAAATTAGGGTTCCGATAAGTAGTGTAAACGTCATCACAAATCGCGAGAACCGCGAGCCGATGTAGTTGTGAATCATGGTATATTGAATTAGAATTTGTTTCATTAACGTAAAGCGGCGCGAAATTACACCCCGATATGTTAAGTCAACGTTACCTAAATCACTTTAAATTAACAAAAAACGCCTTTTGTTAATCCATTATCACCAGTTTCACTCCCCTTTGTTATCCGAAACTTCTCGTGTTAGACTTCTCACAAGAACAAAAGTGTAGGCTACATAGATCACCATCATGCCCACAGCGAGCTGCGCCTTATGTGGCTTGTCAAAATATACCAAAATGCCCACCACAAGGGCGGTTAAGAGTAATTTTATTGAAACGCTTCCCATAAAGGCGGTCACAAAACGACGAGGACTCTTTGCATTCGCCTTCAGAATATTATTATAAAGTAGATAAGTGAGGACACCGAAACCAATTGCCGAGAAATAGAGCGCAACCGGAAGATCAAGAACACCCTGCAACAAGAAAATACTCACGAGCAACAATGCCGCGACAATCGCCAACCACAAGTAAAACATTTTTGATATCATGATTTCATTAAGTCTTTAATAACACTGTACATGGCTACTCCGACACCTACTATTGATAGCACAATCGTCCAAGTCTTACCGGTCTCGTTTCTTTCATCCAAATATTTTCCCAAAAAAATGCATGCAAGTATGGTCACCGCCATCTGGATGGCCATAGAAGAATACTTTATAAATGCATTTGATTTCACCGGTTACTTAGCCGCCATCGCAAGAGCAGGCTCCTCCTTTTTGAGGTCCTTCACCTTCGCGCCCATATTGCATGCCCCTGTGAAGCTCGCTCCAGGCTCAATGCTCAACTTATCTGTAAAAATATCACCCTCCACTTTTGCACTGCCTTTCAAGGATAAAAGCTGCTGCACATTGATCTTCCCCTTTACCAGACCTTCAATCTCTGCATTTTGACAAGAAATGGTACCCTCCAATCTTCCCGCTGGACCTATCACTAATCGGCCCTTCGTTGTTAAATTACCGATGAATGAACCATCAATGCGAATGTTCGATTCGCAACGAATTTCTCCTTCAATAGATGTACCCTCCACGATGCGGTTGATACTCATATCTGGTGCTGATTCTTGTGCTCTTGCCATATTAATTGGAATTAATAATTTTCACTATAAAACTGTAAATACCCAGCCAAGTCTTTACTCTTAAACAAAGCAATATAATTCGACTTGGATATTACAAATATCTCCGTTTGCTTGCCTTCCAGCATTTCTTTTATCCCCTCGTCACCAGCAAAATAACTCATATAATCCTTCGCAGCATCCGCCCCCTGGAAAGGCTTCACCATCACAATATGCTTTTCTTTATCCAACAGATTATTGGTAACCTTATACCCAGATGTAGAGAAATTCAAGGTGTTGTAATCCGTTACTTTTATTTTAAAATTATTGATATTAAAATCCTTGACTGGTACTACTACTGCCACATAATGCTCGCCGCTAGTATCAAACTTAAACACTGATTCCTTTGGGGCATCTTCATTGGTGGTAGGAGGATTAACTCCATCTGTATTGCCTGGATTTTGAGGAGCCAATTCTTTATTCAAACTCTTCAGGATTTCATTCGCTTGCGCTGCTTCCTCTGAGTTTGGACAATTCGCCTTTACATCATTCAATTCTCTGATAAAATTATCTCTCACTCCCACCGCTCCATCACTGTAACCAATACATACTGCTCGCAAAAGCTTGTATTTACATAACAGGTGGTTCTCAGGCTCCTCCGCAATTACCTTGTTGCAGGCACCCATTGCATCTACATAGCTTCCTCTTACATATAACTTATATACTTCTTCATACGCCGCCGTTTCGGCTTTGTCCTTCACTTCCTTTTGATCCAAATACTCTGGATTATCAATCAGTCTCGACCATTCAGAATCGGGATATCGACTCTTCACTTCATTTGCCCAATAAACAGAACTGCAGGTTTCGCAGAATGGATTGGCTTTATAACCCGCCAATTGCTCTTTGTACAACCACGTGCGGTAAAGTTGGTACAACGTCATGGGATGGAAGTCGCTTTCCTCCATATTCAATATCTGTTGTTCCCAGGTATCAGTGGCGTTATCAGGGTCATCCAATTTTTCTTTGTAAATCACACCCGCCTTGTAATAAGCCTCAGCGAGCGCAGACTTGCTCTGCTTCACTTTCTGTTCATCACCGCAAGGAAGGGTCGCTTTCAACTCTTCTAAAGTTGGAACTTTATAACGATCCTCTGGTTGTTGATTGGGTTTTCCTGCTTCTGCAATCACCACCACCGATTCATCCGGGTCATTATACATTGTCGCCACCTTCGACTGAAGACGCCAGTTGTCTTTCAATGGACGGTCGCCCCAATAATCTTTAAAGTTGGTTTGTCCTTTTTCTCTAAGGTTTTCATTGTAAGCCCAAAAACTTCCGCTGATTCCAGTGGCTTGGCCTGCCGCAGCTTTCGCTGCTTCTTCTTCATCTCGTCTTCTCAGCTCTTCTGCCTTGCGCTCAGCATCTTTCTGCGCCTTCTGAAGTGCTCGCTCCAAATCCTTTTCACTCATATCACAAAGCTTACTCACACTATCATTCAAGTTGATAGTATTTAGAAAACCAACAAGCTCCGCGAGGTTCTCGGCGCGCGCCTTGATTTCGCGATAGCGAGGGTGTGCAGCGTCAATATATGCTGCGGTGCTATCGTACTTAATCTGCGCATCCTCATATTTCCTCTCATTGAAATACAAATCTGCTAACTTCAAAAATGCCTTGGCACGCTGCTTCTGATTACCCTGATTGTTTTTTATCGACTCTTCAAAATAATAGATTGCTTGTGGTCTGTTCTGCTCTTCTAAAGCGAGATCCCCTAAAGCAAAATAAATTTGATCCTTATAACTCTCGTTCTTCTCATCTCGCAACATCTTCATCAACTCCTTCTTGATATCCTCCGAACTTCCCCCTCTGCGGCTGTAAGAAAGTGCTTTGTTAATCTTCGCGTAAAACTCCAGCTCATAGGGTGGTCGACTCTTCAAAACCGACTCGTAATGAGTCAATGCCTCAGCGCTCTTATTCATTTTCTGATAAATCTGAGCAATGATAAAATGCGGGCGTGCTCGATCTCTTTTCTTTTTAATGTACTTGAGCGAATTCTCCATTTTCACAGCAGCCTCTGCATACTTTTCCTGACGCAATAAGATATCGGCCATAGCCATGTAATAATCAGCTACAAGAGCTTCATCATTCTTCTCCTTGGGCTCCGCACGATTGAGACTCACCATAGCCTTTGAATACTCACCCATTTCCGTATAAGCTCGCGCAAGCCAGGTAGCACTCTCAAGCTGTGTGTCCTCATCTTGGTACTTGCCGTTTACATACTTAAATACTTGTTCAGCTTTCGTGTAATTTCTTTTGTAAAAATTCGAACGACCGATGACCATATAGTTTTCATCGATCCACTTATTGAATTCTGGTCGCTTTTTGTCCTTATTTCCCTCCTTCTTGATCGTATGGCGATTGATCATCTTCTCGCTCTTCTCAATAGCGCGCTCCATCTCTGGGAAAGAACCCTGTGCCGACTCTTTGGTACCAATAATGAAAATAGGAAGAATATTATCATAGTCGGGCTTCTCAGCGGCTAGGATTTTTGCATAGCCTTTTTGAATGCTCTGATCAGCATTGAAATATCCGTTGTAATGCGTGGTAGTATTGTGGTAAACACGATAAACAAAACCATCTTTTTGGGTGCTGCATGAGACAGCCAACAAAAAGACTACACAATATAGGATGGTATTAAGGTGCTTGGTATTCACAAAAAATAATATCTGGATTTGGCTAACTCAAAAAAGCCCGCCATCAACGTCCAAAACGCAAAAATATTTGATTTTTGGCCTGATTTTCCAAATTTCTTGAGCAATCCGTATGGATATGGTTAATTTGCACGCCAGAATAGAGCGCCAGAGATGCAGGCACAACCCGTAAATAAGCGTAAGAAGCTGATTAAAAAGCTCAAAAGTCGATTCCGTTTGACGGTTTTGAATGAAAAGACTTTTGAAGAAAAATTCAGTTACTCCCTAACTCCCATGAACGTGATTATCATGTTTGGAGGTCTATTGCTCGTTTTTGGAACCCTGATTTACCTGTTGGTGGCATTTACTCCCCTAAAAGCTTATGTGATTCCCGATTTTACTGACTATTCGTACCGCGAAGATGCCCGCATCGCCCGCCTCAAAGCAGATTCCCTCCTCGACGTGGCCAGAATGAATGAAAAGTATGTCCAGGATTTAAAAATAATCCTTAGTGGCGGCGAACTCAAAAATGCATTAGACACAGGGGCCAAGGAAATTAGCGATGTGCAGCTCAACTATGAAGTCTCTGAAATTGATGAGTCTGTGAGACAACAGCTCAGCGCTGGCGACCGCTACGACTTGGACGTAGAGGCCGAAGAAGAAAATACGGCGAAGACATTTATTCTCTTCCGCCCAGTAAATGGAAGTGTTTCAAACAAATTCAATCCCAAAGAAGGCCATTATGGTATTGACTTCGTTGCCCCTGCAGATGATCCCGTTCGTGCAGTTTTGGATGGCATTGTGATCCTCTCCAATTTTACCTCCGATGATGGCAATGTGATACAAATCCAGCACTCCAATGGAATGATCTCCGTTTATAAGCACAATTCTGTTCTTCTAAAAAAACAGGGCGACCGTGTAAAAACAGGAGAATCTATTGCATTCATTGGCGACACCGGCTATCACAGCGAAGGTCCTCACCTCCACTTCGAACTATGGCTCCAAGGCTCCCCCGTAAACCCGCTGGATTATATACGGGAGTAGGACGAGGGGCGAGAACAAAAATGAGAGATTGAGAGATTGGAAGATTGAATTCCTTCCTATTTTCCTATTTTCCTATTTCCTATCTCTCTATCTTTACCCCCATGACCCGACAAGAACTTAATAACCTTACTGACGAAGAACTTTTGGCTGAAAAAAAGAAGATGAAAAAATCAAAGTTGTTTCATGCTTCTTGGATTGGCTTTTTGTTCGGTGTAATCACTTTTGGCATCATTGCTTGGGCAATGAATCCGGAAAGAAAAATCGGTTTTCTCATCCCTATGATTTTCCCGATATTCTTCATCTACCGCCACCTCAAAACCCCCAACCCCCACAAAGACCTCGAAGCCATCCTCAAAGAACGAAAGCTATAGTTCACAATTCGGAATTCTGAATTCTGAATCCGTGTCCCCCTGTTCCCTTGTTCCCAAAAACCCCTTGTTCTTTGTTCCCTTGTTCCCAAAAACCCCTTGTTCTTTGTTCCCCTGTTCCCAAAAACCCCTTGTTCTTTGTTCCCCTGTTCCCTATAAACCCCTTGTTCTTTGTTCTAGTTCTAGTTCTTCATCTTCTCCTTATCCCAAGCATTGTCGTGAACATTGTTTGAGAATCGTACGTCCTCATTGAGCAATCTTTCTTGAAGTTCTATTTCTGCTTTTACATTGATGATGTATTGTTCGCGATTGTTCCACTCTTTGGATAATTTAGAAAGAGCGCCTTCGTCGTATTTGATGAATTCCTGCGCCTTGCGCGTGACAGTGTATTTGCGGTGGCCCAAATCATGCAGCACATCAGCACCCATGAATACGGAACTGTGCAAACCCTCGCGATACGTGTTGTCCACACCTTTCGCCATCACCCCATAACTCGCAAAACGATGACGCGTGCGAATGTATAATTTCAAGTGCGGAAAATGTTTTTGAGCAACATCAATGAGCGCATGCGTCTGTTCTTCATCATCCAAAGCAGAGATGAGAATATGCGCTTTCTCCGCACCAGCAGACTGCAACAAATCAAGTCGTGTAGCATCGCCATAATAGACTTTGAATCCCATCTTACGCAAGAGATCAACGCGATCGCTGTCATGATCCAAAATCGTTGCACCCACACCATTAGCCCGTAAAAAACGACCAATGGTACTTCCAAAATGTCCGAACCCTGCGATAATTACTTTATGATGTTCGTCGATGACATCTGCTTCCTTTTCTTCTGCGTCTTCTTGTGTTCCAATCAAAGGCATGACTAATCGCTCATTTGCGAAAATCATCAATGGAGCCAAAGCCATGGTTATCGTAGTTACTGCCATGCATATCTCCGTGGTGTGCGCGTCAAGTATGGCATAGGACTTTGAACCCGCCAACAACACAAACGCAAATTCTCCAACTTGCGCAAGCAATACCGTGAAGAGCGCATTCTGATCAAATGAGAGTTTAAAAGCTTTTCCTATTAAAAATAAAATCACACCCTTCACCGCAATCACAATGCCTACAATACCGAATATCAATCCCGCTTCTGAAGCTATCAAATGAAAATTGATGGTGCTACCTACGGCTGTGAAAAATAATCCCAAGAGTAATCCTTTGAACGGTTCAACATCGCTTTCCAATTCATGTCTGAATTCACTATTCGCCAAAAGCACGCCCGCCATGAAGGTACCCAACGCAGCGCTTATGCCAGCGAGGCTCATGAGATAAGCCACTCCCACCACGATGAAAAGCGCCGATGCCGTAAACAACTCACGCATGCGCGTCTTCGCAATCAATCGTAAAAAAGGGTTTACCAAATATCGACCTATCAATATCAAACCTGCTATTGCCGCAAGAGAGAGCAACACTTGTTTTGAACCCGAATCTGCCCCTTGTGCATCCACCACAGTACCTAGCAATGGCAGTACTGCCAGAATTGGAATCACCGCAATGTCTTGTAACAATAATACGGCGAACGAACCCCTTCCGGCTGGAGTGGCATCCAAATTTTTTTCTTTTAATGTTTGGAGAATAATGGCGGTACTCGACAGCGAAAAGGCCAGTCCAATCGCTAAAGACGCATTGATAGTAAAGCCAAATCCAAAAAAGAAAATCGCAGTGATAGCCGCAGTTGTAAAGATTACCTGACTCAAACCCATACCAAGAATCGCCTTACGCATACGCCAAAACGACTGTGGATTCAACTCGAGTCCTATCAAAAACAACATCATCACCACTCCAAATTCCGAGGCATGCATGATATCCTCGCCTTCCTCACCAACAAACTTCAATACAAAAGGTCCGATGAGCACTCCACCCAATAGATAACCCAATACGCTACCAAGTCCAAGCTTTTTTGCAACAGGAACACTAATCAATGCCGCTGCGAGAAAGACTATTGCCATTTGTAAAAATGATGCACTCATAATGTTGCCTCCCCGTATTGATGAATGTTGAGATATTCTTTTTGAAAAAATTCCGATGCATCCTCACCAGAACTACTCAATGCAGTCAAAATCCTTGTATAGTTTTCTCCGAAACTCGAACAAACTTCGCGCGTTGCTACATTAGCGTGATGCACTACAAAGGGTGGTAAATAAACCATTTGACACAATCGAGCCGTTTGCTCAAATGGTCTTAAGAACTCC
>CANGVZ010000040.1 GCA_947457285.1 Flavobacteriales bacterium
AATTCAGAATTAATTTCAATAGCCTGCCCATTCATGGGCAGGCCGTGGGGATGAGAACGGGAAATTCAGAATTGCGAATTGCTTTCTCCGAATTGTGAATTAACTTTGAGGCAACTAACAATATGATAAATGCTTCCTCACTCCTGTTTTAAAGCATGGATTATTTTAATTATTCTACTGGGCTTAGCTAACGCGTCGAATAGCCAAGAAGTTAAAGACACTACCCTTTCGTTTCAACTTCCTACTATTGAAATTACAGAATTCCTTAATCCCGATGTACAACCGATTGATTATGCGATCAAAGGGCTAAATGTCTCTGGTAAAAAAACTGAATTCGTCAACCTAAAAACAAGTTCCTTCATTCTCGCAGAAAAAACAGGAAGACAAATCTTTTCTAAAATTCCTGGAATCATTGTTTATGATATGGATGGTGCGGGTAATCAAATCAACATTGCACGCCGAGGTCTCGACCCACATCGCGGTTGGGAGTTTAATGTTAGAAAAGATGGAATCATGCTCAATTCAGACATATACGCTTATCCAGCAAGTCATTATTCCATCCCACTAGAAAGCGTCGAGCGTATTGAAATGACAACAGGAACTTCCTCGCTACAATACGGCGCGCAATTCGGTGGCCTCATTCATTATGTATCCAAAGGTGCAGATACAACGAAGGCTGTCGCGTTTGAGAACATCAGTGCTATCGGTTCTTTTGGATTAGTCAGCACCTACAATTCTCTCGGCGGTACGATTGGTAAATTTCGCTATTTCGCATTTTTATCCTCAAGAAAACGCGACGGCTATCGCGATGGCGAAGCCTCTGAAAACAGGGCGCATCTTGTTCGTCTCGAATACCTTTTTTCTCACAAACTCCGTGCACAGCTCGAATGGACACAAAGTATGTATCAATTCAAATCTCCAGGACCTCTTACCGACTCCATGTTCATCGCAAATCCACGACAAGGCACAAGGACACGAAACTATTATAGTCCAACTATTTCAATTCCTTCACTTAAAATTACCTATACCCCGAGTCCGAGAACATCTGTTCAATTGGTAGCGTCTCGACTTTATGGTGATAGAAGTAGCGTCATGTTCTATTTGCCCGCTACAATCGCCGACACTATTAATACCAACATCAATAATTTTAATCCAAGACAAGTAGATATTGATTTGTTTGATAGCTATACGACAGAAATTAAGCTGGATCATACTTTTCAAATCTTCAAAAAAAATCAGCGACTTGTAGCTGGGGTTCAAGTCTTGAGTAATGAATTAACTAGACGACAAAATGGTATTGGCACCAGCGGCTCCGATTATGATCTCAGTATTGTTCCTAATAGTTGGCGCAGGGATATTAGCATGACATCCAGAAACCTTGCTGTATATGGCGAGAACACCACTTATATCAGTAAAAAGATAAAATTCAATCTAGGTTTTCGTTACGAACAAGGAGTCAGCACTCTGGGAGGCAACATCGTAAATATTCCTACCGAACAAACCAACTTCGATTTGAATCGTCAGTTCCTGTTGCTATCAAGTTCTATAAGTTATAAAGCAACGAAGAAATCAGAAGTTTACGGCGCCATCAGTCAGAATTATCGACCTGTTATTTTACGTGATCTCACACCAGCTGATGCCTTTGAGCTAATCGATCCTGAATTAAAAGATGCCATCGGATATAATGCTGAAATCGGTTTTCGAGGCAGCTTTCACCATTTCTCATGGGACGTGAATGCCTATATTCTACAATATAATAATCGTGTTGGTATTGTACCGCTTGAAGATAATGCAACTACTTTTACGACATTGCGCACCAACACAGGCGATTCGCGCGCGATTGGTAGCGAGGCGTTGTTACAGCTCTACCTGCCACTAAATGAAAAAATACGACTCCATTTATTCACTTCTAGTTCATTTGCATTTGCAGAGTATGTAAGTGGAGTTGTGCGCGCAGGAAGTAATGCAATAGATATTAGCGGCAATAGAATTGAAGGAGTACCGAAAATTATGAGCACGAATGGTGTTCAAATTCAGATGAAGAAATTGATATTTGGTTTTCAAGTAAACTATGTCGGTGAAAATTTCGCAGACCCACGAAACACAATTGAACCGTCTGCTACTGGTGGCGTTGGGATTGTACCAGAGTTTACTATTGTTGATGCTACATTTCGTTGGGAAATTAATCGATTCGTATCTGTTAATGCTGTATTGAATAATATTTTCGACCGACAATATTTCACAAAACGACCATTGATTTACCCAGGACCTGGAGTATGGCCGTCGGATGGCCGCAACGCGAGTCTAGCGGTGAATGTGAGGATATGATAATTCAATTATCTTTACCCCACCAATTAACCTCCCACCATTGAACCTTCGCACCAAAGCGATACTTATTTTGACCTTATTGGTTGTTTCGCTGTTTAGCGTGGTAGGACTTTTACATTTTCAAAAAAGACAAATACGGAAAGAATTTAAGACCAAGCTTATCGCTTGCTCATCTGCTGAAGATCTCGTGCATCTTTTTATTCCGAAAGAACAATTGCAGCACGTTCTGCGTTGGGAACATGATCATGAATTTGAATACAAGGGTGAGATGTATGATATCGTCAAAACAATCGAACATGAAGATGCGATAGAATACATCTGTTGGTGGGATCATGAAGAAACAGCAATTAATAAAAAACTTCAGACACTCATCGCTCTGTTTAAAGGTGAAAACCCTGACGAAAAAGAAAAAGATGCGAGAGTGTTGCGATTTTTTAAAGCCTTCTACTTTCAATCCACAATAGTCCAAACGGCATTCGTACCTTTATCGAAAACATTCACCACTAAATTGAATGAGGACTTATTGTACTTTTTACAAAAACCCCCTTCCACTCCTCCTGAGCTAGTGTTGATATAGCTTCTTTCTGCCTTCATTCTTTTGTAAAAGTTTGGAAGCATTTTCTATTTATATCAACGTTATACAATATTTATGAAAAATATACTACTTCTTTCAATATTGCTTCTATGCTCTTTTGCACTAGAAGCGCAAGTGCTCACGGTGAGCGATGAGATTACCAAAGCACCAGCGGAGATGGTGAGCATCAGCAGCGCCAAACCCGACGTATATGCAAACACCAACGCCCGTGGTCAAGCGGATATCTCGGATTTTAAAGGTTCGGAACGCATTGAAATCCGCCTCCTGGGATACAAGACAGTTTCTTACTCTTACACTCAATTAGAAGCCCTGAACTTCAAAATCACCATCGTTCCTAGCACGACTCAGTTCGACGAAATTGTTATCTCTGCCACTCGATGGAAACAACCTGCTACGAATTCTCCGTCAAAAATTACCATTATCAGTCCTTCGGATGTCGCTCTATTCAACCCGCAAACCGCAGCTGATCTCCTTGGTTCTTCAGGTGAAGTTTTTATTCAAAAAAGTCAGCAGGGCGGCGGAAGTCCTATGATTCGCGGTTTTTCCACCAATCGTCTTCTTTATAGCGTAGATGGTATTCGTATGAACAGCGCCATTTTCCGTTCAGGAAATTTACAGAATGTAATCTCCCTCGATGCCTTTTCTATCGAATCCACCGAGGTACTATTCGGTCCTGGCTCCATACTCTATGGTAGCGATGCGATTGGTGGTGTGATGAGCTTTCAAACCATTACGCCTCAGTTTTCTTACGAAGAAAAACCACTAATTACCGGTAAAGCAGTAAGCAGATATGCATCTGCAAATGCAGAAAACACCCTTCACGCTGATTTCAATATTGGATGGAAAAAGTGGGCTGCAGTAACAAGTTTCACCTATTCAAAATTTGGTGATTTACGAATGGGAACAAACGGTCCGGATGAATATCTCCGCAGATTCTACATCCAACGACTGGATAGCGTCGATCGCGTCGTAGAAAATCCAAATCCTTTGGTTCAAAACCCTACTGGTTATGACCAAATTAATATGATGCAGAAAATTCGTTTTCAACCCAATAAAAAATGGGATTTTCAATACGCATTTCATTATTCAGAAACATCATCGTACTCGCGCTACGACCGACTTCTAGAAACACAAAGTAATGGTTTACCTTCATCAGCAATTTGGAATTATGGTCCTCAAATTTGGATGATGAATCAATTGACAACAACATTCAAAAAAGACAATATTCTTTTCGATCGTTTTTCTTTGAGATTGGCTCATCAGCAATTTGAAGAAAGTCGCATCGACCGCCGATTCAACCATCATCGTCTACGCACCAATCTGGAAGAAGTAACTGCTTACTCAGCTAACTTGGATTTTGAAAAAAGTCTTGGGAGACACCGCTTCTATTACGGAGTTGAATATGTAATAAATGATGTCGTTTCATCTGGTTCAGCCATTGATATCCGCGACAATTCGCCCATTCTCGTTCCCGATCGCTACCCAGCATCCACATGGAATAGCTATGCCGCTTATATCAACTATCAATTCACCATCAACGAAAAACTAACATTGCAGTCGGGCGTGCGCTACAATGGTTTCGATATCTCCTCTGATTTCACAAGACACCTGGAGTTTTTTCCATTTGATTTTACCTCATCCAATATCAGTAATGCAGCTACAACAGGAAGTGTTGGTATCGTCTATCGACCTAACGAAAAGTGGAAAATTAGTGTCAATGGAAGTACTGGTTTCAGGGCACCCAATGTAGATGATATTGGAAAAATATTTGACTTCAGCGATGGTGAAGTTGTAGTTCCAAATACTTCACTAGAAGCGGAATACGCATACAATGGAGAAATTAATATCTCAAAGATTTTTGGAGAAAATGTAAAGATTGATCTCACTGGTTTCTACACCTATCTTGACAATGCCATGGTGCGACGCCCTTTCACTGTAAACGGTCAAGACAGCATTTTATATGATGATGCATTAAGTCAAGTATTTGCTATCCAAAATGCTGCGTTCGCTACTGTTTACGGATTTAATGCAGGCATTGAAATCAATCTGCCACAAGGTTTTGAATTAACCTCTCGCTACAACTATCAATTGGGCGAAGAAGAAATGGATGATGGTGCAACTAGTAGATCGCGTCATGCAGCACCAGCTTTCGGTATTACAACACTCACCTACCAACGTGAAAAGTTAACGCTTCAGTTCTACGCTATGTACAATGCCGAAGTTAGTTTTGAAAATCTCAATCCAGAAGAACAATTAAAAGAAGTGATTTACGCTCAAGATGCAAATGGAAATCCCTATTCGCCTTCTTGGTACACCGTCAATATGAAAGCGATGTATCAATTTCATCCCAATTTTTCCATCAGCGGCGGCGTAGAGAACATCACCGATCAGCGTTACCGCCCCTACAGCTCCGGCCTCGTCGCCCCCGGCCGCAACGCAGTGCTGGCGCTGAGAGTGAACTTTTAGAAAGGAACAAAGAACAAAGGGAACAAGGAACAAAGGGAATATTGGGAACACAGGTGCTAACCTGGTCGCTCAGTCGCTCAGTCGCTCTGTCGCTAGTCGCTAGTCGTTAGTCACTAGTCTCTAATCTTCCCGTCCACCATTTCTATAGTGCGGTCGCTGGCGCGGGCGAAGTCCATATCGTGGGTAACGGCGATAATAGTTTGACCAGAAGTATGAGTCAGATCTTTTAAAATATTGAAAACAATATCCGTATTCTTTGTATCGAGATTGCCGGTAGGTTCATCGCCCATGATGATCAATGGGTCGTTAATTAATGCTCTGGCAATGGCAACACGTTGTTGTTGACCACCACTTAGTTTACTGGCAGGTTTCAAAGCCTGGTCCGCTAATCCCAATGCATCCAACTTTTGCATAGCCTTAAACTCAATTTCCTCCTTACTGTATTTTCCAAGTCTTAGTGCCGGAATCATCACGTTTTTTAGACAAGTAAACTCTGCTAACAAATAATGGAATTGGAAAATAAAACCAATCTTCTCATTACGGATGCGCGCCAAATCATCAAGACTTTTTCCAGTAAGTAGTTCTCCATCCACCAGCAGCTCACCTTTATAGTCGGTATCCATCGTGGAAAGCAGATACAATAGCGTTGATTTTCCGCTACCTGATTTACCCACCAAAGTCAAGAATTCGCCGCGCTTCACATCGAACGAAATGCTTTTAAGAACTTCAAATTCGATAGGGTCGTAAAAACTTTTACGAATATTATTTACTGATAGTACATTCATCATTTTCTAAAAATGCTAACTGGATCTACGCGCGCAGCCTTGCGAGCAGGAATATAGCCTGCCATAAATGTTATAAATAGCCCTATGATAGTTCCTCGCAAAAAAATCATTGGTTCAAATCGAATTGGAAAATATCCAATATCACCACCCACATATACGTGCTTCATGATATTGATTAAAACGATTGCCAGGGTTATTCCAAGCGCCACACCTATAACTCCTACCGTCATTGCCTGAGTGACGAATATGCGGACGACATCATTCCCCCGAAATCCCATCGCTTTCAATATGGCGATATCATTGATTTTCTGAGACACCGTCATGTTCAGAATATTATAAATCCCAAAACCAGAGACCAATAAAAGTGTTAGTGACACGAATGTGATAACTATGGCTCTCATACGAGAGGCTGCCATGTAGGACTCATTTGCTGCTTGCCAATCCTCCGCCTTGTATCCAAACATATCTGAATACTTCGCTGCAAAATCCTTGGCTTTATTGAATTCAAAAAAATTCACGTTGATATCACTCACAAACGCATTGCTTTCTTTCATCAATTGTTGTGCTGTCGACAAACTCACATAAGATTTCGTTTTGTCTTCGACACTATTATTCGTTTGAAAAATCCCAACAATCTTGAGCACTCTGTTCACTCCTCTTGAAGACGTAATACTCAAATTATCTCCAGTTTCCAGGTTCATCTTTGCCGCAATACCAGCACCAATTACAATACCATTGGAAACACTGCTTAAGTTATCAAAATCCCCTTGCACCATGAATGACTTGATATTGAACATTTCGTTTCCTTTAGCTGGTTCAAATCCAACAGTCTTTCCGCTGATTTGTGATTTTCCATTGTTGTAAAATACATTCATCGCCACCTGCGGCACCACTACTTTTACCTCCGATTGTTTCATAAGCACATTAGCAATAGCTTGTGGATCGTTGATCTTTGCGGTATTCGGAACAATCTTCGGATTGATAATAATCATTTCAGCATCTGACAATTCTTGAAGTGGCGCGCTGATCTTATCATCACTATAAACTCTAAGATGTGGTGTTGACTTAAAAAAACTCTCATTCGATGTTCTATTAAATCCTTCATTCATAGAATTCATGAACATATAGACTGCCATGCCCAGCAATACTCCAAGAATAGCAACCATAGTCTGTTTCCGACCTGAAACTGTATAGGTCTTAGCTATGTCAGAATTGATATTCATACTCTATTTTTTATGCATTATCAATTCTTCACTTCCATCTAAGCCTTCAAGAATCTCCACCCATTCAGTGCCCTTAATTCCAATTCTCACGGTTCTCGGCGATTCCTCACCTTTCACTTGAATGGTGTTTGCATAACTCAGATAAGTTCGCGGAACAAGCAAAGCATTATTCTTTTCGCCAACAATTATATTCGCTTCTAGTCTGGTTCCAATCAACGAAAACGAAGGAATACTATCGAATAAAAGGTCACAGATATAACTCTGGCTTGCTTCATCGTATAGTGGATATAATTTGTGTACTCTCGCCGTCTCTACTTTTCCTCCATTCACGTTCAATGAGACAAAAGCTTCTTGTCCCATTGCTATTCGACTAACCACCGTTTCATCTACATTTAACTTAGCTACGATTGAAGTAAGATTCGCAATCTCCGCAATCACGTCGCCCTTTTTTACAAAATCACCATTTTTCCTATTGACTCGTATGCACGTGCCTGCCACGGGAATGCGAACTTTGTTATAGCCACTTAGGCTCTCATTGACTTCCTTTAGCGCTCTTTGAGAAATTTCTGACTGCATAGCCTGCTGTTTTGAAAGTCTAAGCTTTTCCTTTAGAGCATTCAGATTAGAAAGAGCAGTAGAAAAGGCTAATTCAGCATTTTCTAACTCCAATGCTGATACGCTATTTGTACTTCTAAGTGATCGGTATCGCTGTACATTTCGTTCCTCTTGTGCCTTCTTCACCTCTGCTAATTCAATATTAGCAGTGAGCTCTCTTATTGCAGGTGCATTATCTGATAAATTAGAAAGGGCGATAGCAAGCTGCTTATCTGCGGCACTCGCATTTGCGTTGTTCGAGGCGTTATCAATAACCGCAAAAACATCACCCTCCAAAACACTCATCCCTTCGGAAACCTTTATCTCAGTTATATAACCATCGACCTGGGCAGTCAACTGATAACGAACGTTTGCATCCAAAGCTCCAGATGCAAAGATTGTTTCTACAACCTTATCACGCTTCGGCCTTACCGACTCCGATTTACTCCCACATGCCGTTAACACCATCATTGAAAGTAGCAATAGAAAATTATTTCTCATAATCCATTATTAATTATTGCAGTCTGTAAGGCTAACGAAGCCTTTGCTGCGTGCTCATTTATTTCTGCTTGTATCTTATTCAACTGTACCTGCAACAGTCTCTCTAATGGTATCAAGCCTTGATTGAATTGATCTAATGCAAATTCAAAATTGGCTTGTTCCAACAATCTTATTTCGGATAGACTCCTCAACTCCTTTTCCACTCTATTCCATTCCAGTTGCTGCTCCAATCCTTTATTCTTAGTAGATAATAAGGTTTGTTCATATTGAGTCGAAGCAATTCCAAACCGCAGTTTTTGATTTCTTGCATTCGTAAGCTTCTGTACATTCGTTGGGAAGTCCCATGTCAGCCTCAAGCCTATGTAATTACTATTAATCCATCGCTGATTATTATCAAAAAAACGTTCGTTGCTATTATTCTGATAAGCGAAAGAAGAAACAAATGATAATACCGGCAATTGATCCAATTTTGCGGCTCGCCAAGCGCTTTTTGCATAGAGCATGTCAAGTCTTCTCAAATCGATTTCCCGAGAATCATTGGAGTTACTTGGAAGCTCTGAGGATTCAATTACACCCGCAATTTTCACTTTTTTTCCAATCAAATTCTCCAAAAGCAGCAATGTGGCGTCGTATTGCTTTTGATTATTATTTATGAGATTGGTTTGTTGAAGTAAAAAAATCTGTGCTTCATTTACGTCGCTCTGCCTTACCAGACCCTCCTTTTCCTTAGCCTGCACAGCTTGATAAATACTGTCAGCGATCAAGTAGTTTTTTTCGAGTAATTGTTTTTGTACTTCTAAATGAATAAGGGTGAAATAGTATGATCCCAGTGCGTTTCGAATGTCTCTTTTCGTAAGATCACCTTGTATCTGCACTTTTTCATAGTTTACTTCGGCCATTCGCACCTCGCCCCATCTACCCGGAGCAATAAGATCCAATTGTGGTGTCACAGTCAAAGTAGAAATGTATTGCTGACCAAAAACAACTTCTCTAAAGGTACCCGGGGCACCACCGAAGACTTCAGCGGGTATGAAGTTGACAGGCAGTTCAGTGTTATCAATCAATGATGCATTAATTGGTAGCCTCGGATTTAGAATATTGCCATAAGATGCCTGCTTAGTAAGTTTAGCTACCGTTAATTCCTGTCTTTGTATCTTGAGTGAAAACGCGGCGGTGTCCGCCAATTGATACAAATCTTGTAGACTGGTCACTTGTATTTGAGCAACACTCGAAATACAAATAAGCATGGATAAAAAAACCGAGAAAAATCTGAAATGCTTCATATTGCTCACGAAAGTAGATTCGAAACGAATCCTTCACGGTGACTTTAGTCCCCATTAGGACAAAAGTCCGAGTGAGCGGTTCACATCAGGAGGTGGCCAGCCATTCCAAAAAATCGCTCACGCGATTGCGACTCACCTCCATCACAAAATCCATTGGCATGATTGGCACCACTTCCAATTTTCTATTAAACAAACTAACCGTTTCTTTCACAAACCCTCGATTAATGATCACTTGACGGCTGATGCGATAAAACTCCATTCCTACGATGGACTCAAAATAGTCCATTGTCTGATCTACGGGATATGCTTTGCCCTCGAACGTCTTCAAATAACTTATTTCATTTTGCTTGTAAAAGAGGCATATATCATCAATTCGGATAGGGATAATCTTGTCTCTATAATACACAAGAATAGATCTTACCTTTCTAACTTTTGAAATATCTCCAAGAAAACGATTCATATCGCCAGTGGGCGGAGTCATCATTTTTTTTAGCTGAAAATATTTCTCCAAAGCTTTAAAAATATCTTCTCTTGCAAAGGGCTTGAGAATATAATCAATACCATTATTCTTTATCGCATCCAATGCAAATTCATTGAACGCAGTGCAAAAAATCACAGGACATGAAATTTGTACGGTTCGATAGATATCAAAACTAATCCCATCTTGAAGTTGAATATCACTAAACACAAGATCGGGGCTTGGTTGATTCTTAAAAAAATGAATACTATCGGCTATTGACGGCAGTTTCGCGACAACCTCAATATCGTCAGAGTATCTTTTTATTTGATATTCCAAATCATCCGCAGTCAATTCCTCATCCTCAATTATTAAAACCTTGATCATGATAATAATGTTAATTTTATACCGAATGAATGTTCGGTCTCTATAATTTCTGGCGCCTCAGCACCTAGTAAAACAAAGCGTTCTATAAGATTTGTAAGCCCCGTACCTGTTGACTCCATGCGCTCGCCATCTAGTGGTATCAGCGTATTAGAAACTAGAATTGTATTTTCATCAAGTGCTTCAACACGTATTTCTAAAGGTGTATGTTTCGTGAGTCTATTATGCTTGAGTGCATTTTCAAAAAGACACTGAAATGTCAGAAAAGGCACATTCTTTTTCAGAATATTTCCACTTAATCCATTTTTTAAAAAGA